>JACSSI010000161.1 GCA_014879345.1 Anaerolineae bacterium
CGCTGCTGGATGAGCCGATGATTGCCCAGTTGACATTTTATTTGTATCCAGTGACGGGAGAAGAAACGGCCGTTGTCCCACCCATGCCACCTCCGCAAAAGCCTCTCGAAAATGCAGAGGAAGATACTGAAGGAGATGCTCAATACGTTTTCCTCTACGATGGGCAGACAGAGGAATATTTGGCGACGCTCTACTGGGATTTAAGCAATGCCCAGGCCTGGCAGCGGCACACCGTCGATTTGAAGGCGTATGCTGGGCAGGAAATCATGCTCTATTTTGGCGCGAAAAATGATGGGCTGAACGGGGCAACGGGCATGTATATTGATGACGTGTCACTGCTGGTGATAGACGACTCTCTGTTTCCATACAAGACCTATCTGCCTATCGTTCTGAAACAGTGAGTCATAATTTGCGGTGTTATCTGGGGGCAGTGATGCACCTCAAGGAATAACCTTTTGCCAGACCTCCGAGGTTTCCAAAACCTCGGAGGTCTCGTTATGTTATACGAACGCTTTGACTGGCATTTGTTCCAGTTCATCCAGCCGTTTAGCCAGCACATCAAAGCCGCCCTGCCAGAATTCGGCGGCGTAGATGTCGATGCCTGCATTCTCCAGGATGGTGGCGGGCGCTTCTGAGCCACCGGCCGCTAAAATCTTCAGGTAACGGGCTTTGAACGGCTCCCCTTCCTGGCGGTATTGTTCGTATAGCGCCAATACCAGCAGATGCCCAAAGGCGTAGGCGTAGACGTAGAACGGGTATTTGTAGATGTGGGGGATCGACAGCCATTCATATTGGAAATCATCAGAAACATCTACGGCGTCACCAAACTGTTCTTTGAGGTTTGCCAGATATAAAGCGGATATCTCATCGACGCTGGCGCCGTTGTGGATGGCCTCGTGGGCGTCCCGTTCGAAGAGGGCGAAGTAGCTTTGGCGCAGAATGCTTTTGAACCCTTTTTCTACCTCATCAAACATCAATGACCGGCGTGTTTCTTCGTCGGCATCCTGGAGCAGGCGGTCAACGAGCAGCATTTCGGCAAAGTTGGAGGCTGTTTCTGCCAGGGGCAGGGAGGGATGCTGGTTGAGGACGTTGTGGTGTTCGGCCAGCATGGAGTGCATGGCGTGGCCCAGTTCATGTGCCAGGGTGGTGACGTTTTCCACTTTGCCCTGGTAGGATTGCAGCACCCAGGGGGTACAGTCTGGGACGGGTGTGGCACAGAAAGCGCCGCTGCGTTTGCCCGGCCGTACTTCGCTGTCCAGATGGTTTTCGGCGAAGACGCGCTCTGCCAATTGGGCGATGTGCGGGTCAAATTCCTGGAAGCTTTGCAGGACGATGGCGGCAGCTTCAGCGAAGGGATAGGTTTGTTCGCTGCCGACAACAGGGGCATAGATGTCGTAACGGGGCAGTTTGTCCAAACCGAGCCATTTGGCTTTGAGTTTGAAGTAGCGCTGGATGATGCCTTTGTTTTCACGCACGACGGATAGCAGGGTATCGACGACTTCGTCGGGTATGTCGTTGCCCAGGTTGCGGGTGGCGATGGGGGTTTCAAAGTGGCGCAGATCGAGGTTTTCGCTGCGCCAGTCGCGCACGAGAGCCTGGTAAATTTGCCCCAGAATGGGGGCGTCGCTGGCGTAGACGCGGTTGAGTTCCTGGTAGGCGGCCTGGCGTTGGGCGGGGTCGTTTGCGAAGAAGTAGGTGGATAATTCGCCGCGTGTCATGGTTTTTGTTTCACCGTCTATTTGGAGGGCAAATGTGTAGCGGTTGGTGATGGAGTCGTAGAGTTGGTCGAGGGCAGAACGGCCGTTTACATTTTTAAGGTTGATGATGCGTTCTTCGGCCTCACTCAATGTGTGTGGCACTTCGCGGCGCAGCGTTTCCAGCCAGTAGCGATATTCCCCGGCCGTTTTCAGCAGGCGGTTTACCGTTTCTTCCGGCGCGGCTTTCCACCATAATTCAAAAAACAGGGTGCGATTGCTGCTTTCGGCATACCGTTGATTGATGCGAGCCATGAAGTTTTGCGCTTCCTGGTTTTGGGTGTCTGCGGCAAATGATAAGCCAGAAAAGCCGCTTAAACAGCTCATCTTGCGCCCGATTGTTTCGTAACTGTCCAGCATGGTTTGGAAATCGGCTGCGTTTAGATCATCGTTTAATTTTGATTGGAACGTTTCAAAGTGGCTGATTAAAGAATCTAATTCAGCCAGGGCGTCGGTGACGGCTTCTGATTTGATGGCTGGGAATAAATCAGCCAGGCTCCAGGCTTGTTGGGTGTAGTGGGTTGAGGAATTTGTGGTCACGTGAAACTCCTTTAGTTTTTAGATTGGACCAATCTCAAAGATTGGTGCAATCTTGGCTAGTTGCCACAATTATAGCTTGATTTTGAATTTGTTACCTTTCATGCCAGCTCCGTTTCGCGTTCCGCGTGGAGCTTGCTGAGACTTTTATATTTGGCGACCCAAAGGCCGATCAGCCCTGTTTTAAGTTCGTATAATGTGGTGACGCCTTCGCTGACTTCGGCCAGGATTTCGCGCTGGGTGAGGGAGTTGAGGGCGGTGGTGACTTCGGTGGGTTTGAGGGAGATGCCGTAGGTTTCCAGGTATTGCATCAGGTCTTCGGGATGGCACAGTCTGTCTACTTCCATGAGATGGGCAACGGCCGTTAACATGGCCTTTTCCGCAAAAGAAGAACGCTGCCAGATATAAGCAAAGTGGACTTCACCCAGAAGCATCATTTCGTCCAGGGCGGCATTCACATCTGAAATGGTGACGTAGGTGCTGCGTTGGGCGTTGGCGCGTTTAACCAGCGTGTAGCAGACCAACTGCAAGAAATAAGGATGACCGGCGGTGACGCGCCGGATTTTGTCTAGTGCCAAATCGTCGTAAATGAGGTACGGATCAACCGGTTCCCGAATAAGCCGGGCGATGGACTCTTCATCCAGGTAGCCGATCTTTTCGTAGAGGGCGATGTTGAACAAAACAGACCAGTAATCGGCCGTCATCTCTTCCAGGCGGCGCGTGCCAACGAAGATGAAGCTCAAGCCTTCGCTGTGCTGCATGAGGTGGCGGATGTAGGTGAAGAAGGTGGGGGGCAGCAGTCCATCGCGCACCAGGCTTTCAAATGCTTCAAATTCATCAAATACGAGCAAAAGGGTGGTGCCTTTGGGCAGCAGTTGGCGCACTTTGGGCAGGAAACGGCGCTGGAATAAAACGGTAGGCTCTTTTTGCCAAACGGCCGTTCCCGGCACGTCAATGTCAATATCACGCTGCATTAGTGCGTCTGCGATTTGCCATGCCAGGTCAGAGAGCAGGGCGGGCATGCCTTGTGTGACGCCTAAAGATTGGCAGTCGATGTAGACAGGCAGCAGGTTTTCTGGCAGATGCTGCTGCAAACGCAGCATGATGGATGTTTTGCCCGTGCGCCGCTGCCCAAACAGGATGAGGACGTTGCGCTGTGACAGCCGGGCGGCGTTTTCCTCGATGAAGGCAAAAAGCTCTTCACGGCCGTAAAACAGGGTGCTGTCCTGGCGTAACGGGGTGCCGGGCAGGTAGGGATTGGGGATGGGTTGGAATTCCTGCGAGGGCAGCAGCAAATGCACCATGTCGCCAAAGAAGAGCTGACGGTCTCGTTTGTTGCGGTCGTCGTAGGTGACGGTGAGGGCGAGGCGGAAGCGGTCTGAGACTTTTGGTTCGATGGTGAAGTTGATTTGCCAGGTACGGCGCGGCGGCAAAAATGAGATGATTTTCGGATCGCTGTGGATGGCGTAGGCCGGGTTGTTGTCTAACATGACCATGATATTTTCAGCGGGAGAACGGCCGTTGTTGGCAATTTCAATAATCACATCCGTCTGGCCAATAGGCAGCAACTGCTTTGTCTTGAGCGTGATGTCCGGTTCTGCCTGACCCCGTATCTCTTCGATTTCCGCACTAAGCAGTCCTGACCAGCGGCCAATAAGCGCCGCGACCATGGTGCGTTCAATGCTGGCCGGATAATGGCCTAGTTCATTCCGCAGCAAGTTGGTTAGCAGATTGGCTTCACTCAAATAGATGAGCCGATCATCTATGCGATCCACTCGTTCACTGTCACGGAGATTGGTTAAAATGGGCAGTAGTTCACCAAGAATCAGGGCTGGTTTGCCTTCAGTGCGCAGGAAAGTGAGCAGTTCTGCTAACTGGGGGCGCAGCAAACTCAGTTCGGTGATAGAAGGCGCTTCCAGCATGACTTGTCCCGTTTTGCAGGTAGCCATCCAGCGACCCAACCCGTCCCAATCTGCTTTTAAGCGGCTGACTTCATCCAGGGCATTAGACATGATAGACAAGCCGGCATTGGGGCGGTCGGCTAACAAAAATAGCCCGTCTGTCAGGTTAGTAATGATCATATCTGCCCGTAGTCGGGCTTCGTTTGCCAGATTGACGAGGAAATTGGATGCGCCCTGAGTCTGTTGATATTTTTCTTCCAATAAAGGCAGCGTGGCTCGTGGATTTTGTTTGAGCGCCCGATAAAAGCGGCGTGCCTGGACGGTGGAGGTTTGCCGTTGGCGGATTAAGACGATAGCAGCACCGATGGCAGCAAGCACAAGTCCGGCTGTGATGAAGCGAAAGGGAGAGGGCTGCGACGGATTGGAAATGATGGGCTTCCCTGTAGGCGGCGTCACATGTCCTTCGTGGAAGCCATCTGTGAAGAAAAAGCGGTATGTTACGGAGCCATCTTCTTTTTGGGGGACGGTTAAATTGGGCCAGACGAGATTACCGCCACCGCTGACTTGCCGTTCCCCTTGGGAAAGCCAATTCCTGGTTTGCGGATGAAGAACCTCAAGGCGCACCATAATATCGTCCCGTTCAACGTCTTGCACGGAGACGGAAAAGCTGCTGATTTCTTGCTCGATGGTAACCTGGGGATTCGTCAGGAGCGGTGGCCGGTTTTCTTTGGCGCTGAAAAGATGAAGACGGCCGTTATCGGCTGTCACCAGAAGATCAGAGTTGTTTTCGTTGATGTTGTCGACGGCATCCAGAGAAAAGATGCTGCTGACGACGTTTAGCTTTTCAGAAATGTCGGGTGGATCCGTGATGAGGTAAATGTTGCCGGTTTTGTCGCCGACTGCGATTTCCGGGATGGTGTTGTCATCTAGATTGCCATGGAAGATGCTGGTAATGTCGGCGAGGTTTTCGATTTCCCATTCGATGACGGGGGCGCTGTTTCTTAGGCGAAGGTTTAGCAAGGTATCGTTGTCGGTGGCGATGAGGAATTCGTTGGTAGGGGGCTGTTCGTCGTTTGGCCCGTCTGTTTGCCCTAAATAATGGAGGCTGGCTAGAGAACGGCCGTTTAGCGGCAGCGGATAATCTGGGAGCAAGTTGCCCATTCCATCTGTGAGCGTGAAGAATTCACCTTCATTCGTGGTGGCGATAAAAGCCAGGGGCATCGTACTGTTTTCATTGACCAGATACACGTCTTGCACATCACCAGGGTAGGTAGCAATGGCGATTGGGATGTTAAAGCGATTTGTGGCGTAAATTGTATCGTTGCTGACAAGCAATAACTCTTTTGCTGAAATGTCTGGGTTAGTGCGGACGAGAATCTGGTTGATAGGCTCGTTAATTTGCATACTATCCCAGAGCACGGTTCCCTTATGGTCATACACGATGATTCGCCCTTGATCATCGCCAACCAGAATATCAGGGCTGCTATTGCCGATGAAATCTGTGACAAGTAAGCTGGTAGCCTGATTATCCAGCACTTGTTCCCACACCTTATCTCCATTTCCGTAGCGCAGTTCTAAAATGCTTTGTGCGGGCAAATCTTTGTTTTCAGCGGTAGTTTCACGCTCCCGGATAAGGGCGATTTTGGGTGGGTCACCGTTTTCGCCAGATACCTGTGCCATGTGGGTGATGGGACTGCCAGGGTTGATAATCCACTGAGTTTCACCTGTCTGACTGAGACGGTGAATACGGCCGTCTTTGGTGCCGATGAGGATTTCGTCGATGCCATCCTGGGTGAGGTCTGTGGTGAGAACGGCCGTTGGCAGGGAGTTAAACGGATATTCCCACTCGGTGGCAAAGGTGCTGGAGCCAATCCCCAAACCTTGCAATTCAATGCTGGCAAAATCAGCCAACAGCAGCTCGCTCAACTGGTCATGATTGATATCGACGAGTTGTGTCAGGCCGTGGGCATCTGCTTCTGCGAACTGTTCCAAAATGCGGCCGTCGCTGTTAACCAGCAGAACGTCAGCCAGTTGATCCGGCTGGGATTGAGAGCGGAGCAGCACAGAAAAAAGCGGCTGCGTTTCTTCGGGTATAAAGGATGCTGTGGAAATATTCTGCACGATCTGATCCGCATCCGGCGCCAGTTCCTGTGTCCATACGCGGCTGCCTGTCGTGTCGTAGGCAGTTAGCATACCGACTTCTGTGCCAGCGAGAATAAGAGGCCCAGCCGGTGTCTCTGCCTGTGCCAGGGTGGTGATCGGCTTGTTCAGGGTGCGCAGCCAAACACGATCCCGGTTTGGCTGGTACATGAGCAATTCTCCACGATTGGTGCCCACGACGATATAGGGTGCGTCATCGAGATAGGTGGTCGCCAGCCCGGTGATGCGCCCTGAAACATTGTGTTCCCACATCGCTGTGCCTGAATTGTCGATGAGCAAAAGTTGACTGAACCGCCTGGGGGTGAAGGCGCCTAGTAAAATCTCATCGCCTGGCAGCTCTGGATCAAAGTCTGCAATTTGCATGAGCGGTGTGGCATCTAAACTGGGGTTGGTGTTGTGGATATAGTTCCAGAGCAAATTGCCTTGCTGGTCGTAAAGTTTTAATTGGCCTGACTGGAGCAAAACCAGAATTTCGGCTTGACCATCCTGGTTATAGTCAAATGGTTGAATGGCAGCGGGAACGGCTGGGTATTGCTTTTGCCAGCTTTCGCTTTCAGCGTAGCCGGTGGAGGTGAGCAGGGAGAGGGGGATGTCAACGGCCGTTATCGGAATCCGCCACAATTCATCACCATAGTTTGTGAGCAATGCCAGCTCGTTTTCCATACCGAGCACCACGGCCTGCCCTTGTGTGTTGGGGATGGGTTGGGGCAGTATGCCAACGGCCGTTACCGCTGTGCCTATCTTCTGGCTCCACTCTCGTTCCCCTTTGCCATTGACAAAAGTCACCTCCCCTTGCTCATCAACGAGGACAAACTCATCAATGCCATCCTCATCCAAATCCGCAGGCACAACATGCTGCAAGGAGCCAGAGGCTTCGTATAGCCAATAAGGCGCAATCTGGTTTTGACTGTGTATAGGGGCAGGAGGTAGAAGCAGGAGGAAGAAGCTAACGGAAATGAGTAGACAAGAAACAGTTAACCGCAAACGACGCCTCATGAGCCATGAATGACGTTTTGTAACCGGCAGCCTGTTCACGGCACACTTATTCTGGGGCACGCAGCGCGTAACCAACCCCGCGTTCGCTGATGATCCAATTGTCGTAGGGGCTGATGGCGCGGCGCAGTCGTTTGATGAGGGTTTTGAGCCGGTCTGGGTCATCTACCAACATATCGCCCCAAACGGCCGTTTCCAGATCATCGCCGCGCACGACTTGCCCAGGCTGTTCACACAGGCGCACCAGGATGTTGAACTGAGAGGTGGTGAGGCTTATTTCTTTCTGATTGGCCCATACTTGATGCCGCTGTTGGTCAATGACAAAAGGCCCGGTTTGGATAAGCCCTTGTACCTCTTGTCGGCGCACGAATCGCTGCAAAATTTCACTGGTGTATTGGTAAGAAGCATCATCCATCACCAACAAACATTGCTGCTCAAGCAAGCGCAGGCTGTCGATGGGGCCATTGGCGATGGCAAGGGTATATTGTTCTTCCGGCGTCAGATTTTGCCAGAGGTAGCCCAGGTGTGAATCTGCTTCTACTT
Source organism: Anaerolineae bacterium (assembly GCA_014879345.1). GTDB lineage: Bacteria > Chloroflexota > Anaerolineae > Promineifilales > Promineifilaceae. The sequence goes on from JACSSI010000161.1 coordinate 7,889, forward strand.
CAATGGCAGCGTCTAGCTGAGGAAAACTGCTTTTGGTGAGCGTTTCACCTTGCGTCAGGGCTTGATAGGCATGGTATCCGGCCAAATGCAGGAAAAATGGATGGGGACCGACCAGTCTCAGCAGATATGCGACAAGTTCATCGGTGAAGGTGATTTTGTTGTCTGCCAACCGTTTGCTGAATAAGGAGAGTGCCTCTTCAGGGGTGTACAGGCCGAGGGGAAGCGTTACGAATATGTTGAAGAAGGGTGAGCTTAGGATTTCTTCTTCAGCGGTGATGGCGAATAACGGCCGTTGGCTGGCAGTGAGATAGGCCAGGCCATATTTGGTGGTTAGGCCGCGTAATCGCGCAAAAAAGTAAGGCGTCAGATGTTCGTTTGCGGCCAACAGCTCAAATTCATCAAGCAATACAACGACAGAGGCACCTTTTTGGCTGATTTGATGCAAAAGCCGGTCTAAAGCGCGGTATGTGCCGGCGTCTTGGCTTGATGGTTCTAGCACCAGACCGCTATCTTGCGCCGTATTTTTCAATCCGAAAAAGAGCACCTCATAGACTTCTTCAGGGGGTGAGCCACCCAGTTCCTGACAATCGATCAGCAAAAACAATGTTTTGCCCGCTTTTAAACCAGCGGCTTGCTGCACTTCTGGTCGAGCCAGGTGAATAAGCAGGGAGCTTTTGCCAATGCGACGCGAGCCAATGAGGGAGACGCTTTGTCCATTCCGCAGCAGCCCTGTAATTTGGTCAATTTCAGTTTCACGACCATGAAAATCGGCTGCATTGCGGATGGCACCACGGTGGTAGAAGGGATTGATCATACTCATGCGCTTAATTGTAGTGGTTGAGGGGAAAAGTGGCAAAAAGGTGGCAGAGGGGCAAAGTGGCAAGTGGCAAGTGGCAAGGTAATGATTACCTTTCGGGATTTAAAAGTATGCAACCCTGCAACCCTGCAACCCTGCAACCCTGCAACCCTGCAACCCTGCAACCCT
>JACSSI010000162.1 GCA_014879345.1 Anaerolineae bacterium
TTTCTTTCGGTACATCAATAGTTAAATCAGTCATTGATGAATTAATTACTCCACTGATAAATCGTAACGGATTCATTCTGGAAGGCCACATCCAGGTTGCCTGCGAATTTTTCATTGACCTGCGGGCCATAGGTATCCCGTTCCAGGTTGCCCACCACCACGTAAGAGACGTTGTATTGGTCGAGTAGCCTGGCGGTGAAAAGCCAATCGGGCTGGCTGTATATGTCGCGCACGGCCGGATCGCGTAATCCCGGTTCCTGTGTGCCTGGGCCGCGCCATTGGTATTCATGGCCTGCCCAGCCCAGCAGCGTGGGAATGCCGGTATTGGCCGACATGCGTCCGTAGCCGCTGTACTGTCCGCCTACCGCTTCCACAATGACGGGCGAGCCGACGATATTGTCACGCAGCCACATGATGGCCTCGTATTCGCCAGGATTGTAGCGCTGGATGTAGGCCAGCCCATTCAGCGTGGCGGGTTCACGCTCGTTAAATTCGCCGGAGCCGCGATACTCGACCATACGCGAGTTGACCCCGTAATAGGGGAACAGCAAGGCAAACGCGAGCATGATGGCGTAGCCACTCGCCGCTGCCAAGGGAACGACGCGCTGAACACCTTTGTTCCAGTTTCTTAGCAAATAATCAATACTGTATAACGCCGTCACACCAAACAGCACCCACGCTTGATAGTAGAATTTGAAAATCGTGTTGAGGCGCTGACCGAAATTGTCACGTAAGTAGACAAATTCAGGGCCGAGGGTGAGCAGAACGGCCGTTCCCACCAGCAGCAGCGCAAACGGCAAAACGGCTATTGTTTCGGTCTCTTTAACCACAGATTGCGCAGATTCTTCCTCTATCTCTATCTCTTGCTCTTTGTATTGAAGTTTTTCATGCCAAATCATGACAATCAAAGCCACCAGACCAGACAAATAGAGCGTCATCGCGCCGTAGGCGATGCGATTGCTGAAGAAGGCTGGAGCCAAACGCAAAACGGCCGTTATGCCCCACATCGGACTCACCACGCCATCAATACGCGGGGGCAGGGTTATACCCAGTTCGTTCGCCAGATTGATCGTGCGTCCTGCACCATCTGCACTGGCGGCGATCAGCCAGCTAAAGAAGAAGGTGGCTAAAAAGAGGATAATGAGAAGGGAAACGGCCGTTAACACCCCCTTGCGCCAATAACGAAACCGTTGGCGCACAGCCAGCGCCAGCAGCAAAATCGTAATAGGCCACAAAGACATGGCGAAGATGACAAAATAGTGCGCCAACCGCGTCGGTCGCATGAGCATGGGCAGCAAGAAAGGCGCACCAGCCTGTGATTTGAAACCGAGGAAGAAAGGCAGGTAGAGGATGAAGGCGAGGAAGAGGAGGATAACGGCCGTTATTACCCCTTGTCCCACCACTCCCCAATGCCAGCCTTCACGTCGCCATCGCGCCAGTGTAAACGCACCCGCCACCACAAACAGATGGATAAGCACATCCCAGGTATTGAGGAACGAAAGGCCGCCCAGAATGAGAGCCGTAAAGATGTAAAAAGGCCAGTCAATAATGAATTGTGAATTGCGAATTGTGAATTGTGAATGAAAGCGCCGCCGCTTACTGTTCACTGAATACTGTTCACTGGTTTCACTGCCCAGCCACCACACCAGCGCCGTTGCCAGACTCAAAAACGCAAACGGCAGTGCCATCACATGCGGGTGCATATCGCCCAGAATGAAGCTGAAGCCAGGGAACTCGACAATCGGTTCCAGCCCCTCTTCCGCATTGCCTGCCAGCGTGTATTCATGAATGGGACGGGACGAGCGCCACCACCACCAGCCGGCATCTTCGTAACGGGCAGGGGCGCCGGGGATTGGTTCCGTGTTGATGTCGCGCACATCGAGCCATTCCCAAAAGGCGGGCGAGCCAGCGTTGCTGGCGTGCAGCACCTCCATCGTTATTTGTTGGTTGCCCGCAATCGACAGGGCCACCGCTGCCAAAAGGCCAAAGACGATAGCTGGGATGCGTTTGCCGTGTACCGCAATCATGTTGTAGACGAGGCCAAAAGCCCCAACGGCCGTTCCCGCCACCAGCCAGGCGATACCCAAATTAAAAGCAACGTACTCTGGCACAAACGCCAGCCGCGCAACGACTGAAGTCATCAAATAGCCAAAATAATAGTAGCTGATGCCAAATCCAGAAAGCCAGGGGTCTTCAGGGGGCATCGTGGCGCTGCGACTCATCGAGTTGAGGAACGCAAAATCCATTGGCTTTTCCGTAGCCGTAATCGCTGGATTTTGGGCACGAACCCACACCCACAAGCTGAACATGACAAAAAAGAGCAGTTCAGTGATTAAAATTTGCTGCCAATTCTCACGCAGCCAGCCTGTGATGGAACCAGCTTCCTCAGCCCGTTCCTGCCAAATGGCATACCCAGAAATGGCGATGGTGATAACCAACGCCACCACGATACCGCCCACATCGTTACGCAAAAAGCCAAGACTACCCAACAGCCACAAGAAAAAACTGACGAGCAGCACGCCCAGCATTTTGGTGAAGGCGTAGCCCCGGTCTGGCAGGGGTTTGAGAAAATGATAGGCAATGGGGATAACGGCCGTTCCCAACACCATCAGCACAAACCACCATCGTATCGCCGCAGAAATATCAGTTAGAGTCATAATTTTAGTAATCAGTGACCAGTGTTCAGTAAACAGTAAGTCTCGTCATTCTGAACGCAGTGAAGAATCCCGTACCACTGGGATGCTTCCCATTCGGCTCCGCTCAGGGCAGGCCGTTTCACTCAGCATAACACCTTTCCAAGCCCGATTTATTGGGCGTTGCACTTTAGCCGGGGGATTCATCCCCTGGCGTCTTTCTACATTTCTGGTGAGGTCACAACCTCATAAATCACTGTGCCGTCATTGCGGTAAACCTCGCGCAGCATACCCAGATTGACCATTTCGGCAAACTTCGACAGACCCTCAGGGTGATAATACGTCTCTTCCAATTGACCCACATAAACATAGCCCACATCGTACTGATTCAAAAATGCCTGCGCTTCATAAACATCGGGCGTATTGTAGAAGCGGTTTACATCGTCGATGCGGTCACTGACTAGATTGCCGGGCAAAACCGCCCGCTGCTGCCGCTGATGCCAATCCCAACCAGCCACCGCTGGCAGTCCCGTGTACATTGCCACCCGATTCGTAATCGAACGGTATGGACTGAAGCCGCCATTATTGTGGCTGTGACCTTCCGCAATCACCGGCGAGCCTTCAATATTGCGCTGCATCCATTGAATCGCCTCGTAATCATAGGTGAGCGGCACAGTTGAGCCATTGGTATCGCCGTAAGAAACATACTGCATAAACGCCATGCCATCCAGCGAATTGGGCGCTTCCTTGCTCATGCGGATGTCCCATTTGGCATTGGTAGCCAGCAGAGGATAGAGCAGGGCGGCAAAAAGCAACATACCCAACACAATTTGCCACGTGCGCCGCGCCGTCTGTCTGCCGCGAATGGCTTGCCACACCCACATCGCCGCCACCCCGCCGACCACGCTCAAAATCAGCCACACCTGCATGTAGATTTTGAAGACGGTATTCATGCGGCCAATATCGCCTTCCAAAACAAAGAACTCGACAAACAAGGTCAATGCCAGCGAGGCTGAAATGAGAATCAGGGCTATGCGTCGTTCTGGAGCCAGGCCAGGACGTAAACCGAGCAAGCCTGCCCATACCACCACTGTCAAGACCACTGGCGCGATGTAATAACCACGCAGCATGAGCAGCATTAAAATGAAAGCAAAGAGGAAAAGACAGATCATCACCAGCGTACCCACAGCTTTCCAGCGTACCAGACCTGCAAACGTCCAGGTCTTCGTCCAGGCACGGAATTCCAGCAGCAGATAACCAATGATGAAAAACAAGAACAAACCCCAAATAATCAGGTAATTGGCTAAATGGGTGTAAGTGCCAGGCCAGGGCTTGAGCGAACTGTATCCGGAGCCAAAATTAGCCCGGAACGGCCAGAACAACAGCACAGACAGCGCCGCTAAAATAACCATTTGCAAAATGGCTTGCCCCACCATCGACCAGGAGAACTGCTCGTCGTTTTGCCGATACGCATAGAAAAACACCGCCAACATGCCAATGACCAGATAGGTCGGCCAATCCCAGGAGTTTGTCGGCCAAAGCACGCCGATGGCAAGTGCACCGGTGAACCAGAGCAGGACGGTTTCCCACCATGTTGATTGTTGATTAACGATTTTCGATTGACGATTTTCACGCTGCGTCTCCGCGTCTCCGCGTGAGGATGCTTTTGGCAGCAAGGCTAAACTAACTGCCCAGCCCAGCGCCAGTAGTTGCAGGGGCATGCTGATCATGTGGGCGTGCAGGTCGCCGTAGAGGAAGGTGAAGAAGGGGAACTCGGTGATGGGCGCAGCTTCTGTGGGCAGGTAGTTGATGGCGCGGGTGGCCGTCCAGAACCAGTCGCCGGGGTAAATGGGGGCGGGTTGGCCGCTTGCCATGTTGAGGGCGCCGTCGAAGGTGCGCAGGAGCGTGTCTACACCGCCGATACCGGTGGCGATGGCGTTGTTGCCAGCCTTTTGCCACACGTTCAACATCACACCCACTTCGGCGAGATTGCCAACCAGCACTGCCAGGAGGACGGCGATGAGACCGGCGGCGAGCGCTTGACGGCTGAAGATTGATGATTGATGATTGACGATTGACGATTGAGCGTTGGTCATCCAATCTTTAATCTTTAATCTTTCCGTTCCATAAGCAACCAGGTTGTAAGCAATGGCAAATGCCCCCAGCCCTGTGAAGCTGAAGAGCATGGGCAGGATGAGGTTGTAGGCCATGGTGGGCACGATGCCCAGTAGTTTGGTGAGCACGCCGACGAAGACGTAGCCGTAGTAGTAGTAGTTGATGTAGCCGCCAGCGTACCAGGGGTCGTAAGGGGGGAATGTGTTGGATTTGAGAACGGCCGTGAAGTAAGACAGATCCATCGGTTTTTCGCCGCCCCAAATGATGTCCCACACGTCGGGATTGCCCAGACGGACGATGATGGCGATGAGGAACAGCGCCACGCCGATGGTTTCGACGATGATGACATAGCGAAGATTGCTGCGAATGAATGTTTTGATTTCAGCCCAGCGCCGCCACAGCACGAGGGCGCTCAAGAGCAGCATCAGCGCCAGTCCAATGAGGATGGTGCTGCGGGTATTGGGCAAGAGGCTGTAGCTGGCGGTGATCCACACAAAATAGGAAAGGAAGAGCTGGGCGAAAATGCGAGCCAGCACATATCCTTTGTCTGGCAGACCACGAAAGATGGTGTAGGTTAAGGGAAAAGCAAGCCAGCCCAGGATAACGGCCGTTACCCACCAAACAATCGCCGCTGCTGTAGAGTTATTCGACAGGATGCCGTCAACATTAAAAATGTCGCTAAATGTGCCGCCTGCTTGCTGGACAGCTTGTTGAGCGGACGTCAGCATCAAGGCATTGGGCGATTGTGTTGCTTCGGCCGGATTTTGATGCAGCACTGTCGTCAGATCAACTGCGCCCAGCACTTGCACCGTGTTCTCGTGGCTGTAGGCATCGTTTTTGGCGAAAATCCAGACGGGCGGGTGATCGTAGACAGAGAACGCTTCTTCGGCGGCGAGGTCGCCAGGAGGCGGCCAGCCGACATTGGGCGGTTGCCCCAGACTCATCTGCCCGGTGGTGTCGCTCAAATAAATCGGCCCGATACGGAAATCGGCATGGAATTGGGAGGCCAAATCGAAGCCGAGATCACCGTTGAAGAGCGAGTCATAATATTCGATCATCATGGGGTAGGTGAGCGGCAGGCGCGGCAGGTGCCACAGAGCGCGTTGGCTGCTGAGGAAGACGTAATCAGCTTCGTCGAGCCAGGCGACGACTTCTTCCCGTTTGTCGAAATGATCAACGCCTGTGACAGGGCGCTGTCCGCCGTTGACTTCGGTGTAGTAGTTGCTGTAGGCCCAACGGCCGTTGCTGTTTACCGGCAGCAAATCGTCCCAATGCTCGTTGGCGATGATGCTTGTGCCAGCCTTGACAGGCGCCCCTTCGGCTAATTCTGCCACCAACTGCACCGGTGCATCGGCGGTAACGGCCACATCAGGCAAATCAACCAGGAGTGCCTGGCGTGTTCCATCCAGTGCCAATACCAATTCGACTGGTGTCATCGTTGCCAGTTCAGGCGTCAAACCACTCAGATTGACACGCAAGATTGTTTCGGCCGCACCGAACTCAGCGGCGGCAGGGTCGAAGGGTTCCAGATAGTTGAAGCGAACGGCCGTTATCACCCCGTCTTCTGGCAGTTGCACAGGCACAGACATAGGCACTGAGCCAGGATAAAAGATAAATTCTTTGAGGGGCAGTTGCAGTTGCCGTGCTTCGCCGTCTACTTCATACAAAATGGTGGTGGCGGTAGGCACGTTTTCATAAATCCAATCCGACGCGGCCAGGCGCGTGAATGGTTTTTGGTAGGTGGTGACGAAGGTATTGGCCCACAAGAAGCTGGGCAAAATGGTGAGCAGAATCAGGACGACAACGGCCGTTTGTTTCCAAATCTTTCGCTTTTCACTGACTTTGGCGCGATCCCACAAGGCAAACAGCGCCCAGGCTGCCAGGAGCAGCAGCGTGGGGTAGATGGGCAAAAAATAGCGGATCGATTTGACCCAGCGGGTCGCCATGAACAGAAAATAGACACCGCTCCAGGCGACAGGAATGGCATGTGCCACCCAGTCCGGGCGATTTTTGAGGATGCGCCACAACGCCCAGAAGAAACCGACCCAGGCCATGATGCCTGCCGTCAGTCCCATGCCGTAGAGGATCATGTTGGTCAACGGGAAGAGGATGGCGGTGCGATCTGTCCATTGCAGGGCGGGCGGGAAGCTGGCTTCCGGGGCTTGCAGCCGTTGGATTTCTTCCATGTTGCCCCGCCACTGGGGATTGAAGCTGACGATACTGCGAACGGCCGTTTCCAGCATACCAGGCTCTTGTCCGGTGAGAGTGAGCACTTCTTGCCGAGCGATGGTGGCATCGGCGAAGGCGTAGGGCTGGGCGAAACGGAAGGTGATAATGGAGATGACAGCCGCCAGAATCAAACCAAGCGCGACACGCTGCACGTCAACGGCCGTTGGCGTGGTTTTCACCAGGATTTTGAGCGTGAGCCACTCGTGCCAGTCGTGACCCCGTTGGTGCAGCCAGATGATGCCCGCCAGCACCGAAATGCCGGCCAGCGGTGCCACGTTGATGCGTGAAGAAACCGTCAGCCCCAAAGCGAGGCCGAACAGCACCCACCAGCGCAGTTTCCAGCCCGCTTTTTTGTCACCCAGACTGGCCGCACGAACGGCCGTGTAAAGCGTGAGCGTTGTCAGTGCCGAAGACCAGTTGTCCATGGTGAAAAAATGGCTTTGCTGGATGGGCATGACAGCCAGTGCCAGCAGCAAGGCACCTAGCAAGCCCACGCGCCAGTCATACAACCGCCGCCCAATCAGGAAAATGAACAGAATGGAAACGAGATCAACCAGTCCCGAAAGCACCCGTCCTAGCAGGTGTACGCCGTCATAGGCGGTGAATGTGTAAGCACAGAGGGCGCTGTCAGGCGTGCCATCGCCGGGGAACAGGTCACAGAACTGCGTCACCCACTCCGCGATGAAGCGGGTAGCGGTCATGGGGAAGTTGCCGTAGACGAAGAAACCATGACCGGCGTTGTACGGATTCAGCCTCGATTCAGATGTTTTGAGGTAGGCGAGCGGGTTGTATTCAGCTTGCAGGGAGGAGGCGACGGTGGTGAGGAAGCGTTCGTCGGGATGAAGATGAGTTCCCTGGTCCCAGTCGAGGCCGGTAAAGCGGAAATAGGCTCCGATGAGCAAAATCAGGAGCAGCAAGATGACGGTTAATGATTCCCAACTGAAGCGTTTCTTTTCGGGAGGAGCTTCTATTACAGGTTCTGCTGCGGGTTCTTCAGCTGTGGATATGGTTTCTGGTGCTGCCTCTATACCCTCTTCCAATTCTGCCATAACATCGGTGGCCTGACTGTTTTTTTCTTTAAATTTTGTGACCCTCTACGCCGAGGGTTAAAGCCCTCGGCTAAAAAACGACGTCCAGTAAACTGGACTCTGTGCTGACTGAGCCGGATTCATCCGGCGCTGCTTTTTAGACCGGGCATTGATGCCTGGGCGACTGATTTAATATTTAAAGAACAACAAAACCGATCAGGTCTGTCATATTCCTTCTAAGTATCCTCTTGTTATACACGCCAACGGTTAAAAATCCTTAACGCTTAGGTTAGCTTTCCATAAGTTGGCTGATAACCTGGAGAATTTTAGCGGAAATGAGGGGATTCAGCGAATTGAGAACCGAATATGAAACGTGATGCGTGAAGCGTGAAATGGGTCTTTACGCATCACGTGTTACCCATCACGGAAGTTGTCACAACCTCATGTAAATAGCCAGCCATGCCACGCTGGGGGTTCCATTGCCCAGGGTAGCCGAAGGAGACTTCGGTGTGTGGGATGCCGTCCCGGAGGTGAGTGCCGCGCATGTGGAGATGACCGTAGACAACGGCCGTTACCGGAAACCTGCTATGCCAATCCTCAGTTTGTTTTGTGCCGCACCAGAGTGAGAAACGGGGAATGCGGGGGATGTGAACGAGATCGTAGCGCAGTGGGAAATGGCTGGCGAGAATGAGGGAACCGTGTTGGGCGGTTTCTGCCAGACGAGTTTCGGTGTGGCGGCAGCGGCTGGCGCACCACTCCTGGCGGGAGGGAAAGGGGTCGGGGTGGAGCAGGAATTCGTCGTTACAGACAACGTTGGTTTCTTCTGCCCAGGAAACGGCCGTTTCTAAGG
>JACSSI010000163.1 GCA_014879345.1 Anaerolineae bacterium
CATCACACCCTGACTATAGGTGGCAAATCGCTCAATTACACCGCCACCACTGGCACTATTGTCCTGAAAGAAGAAAGCGAAAAAGATGATAAATCAGAAGGTGAAATAGCCAAAGCCTCCATCTTCTTTGTCGCCTACACGAAGAATGATGTCGTTGATGCAGGCCTCCGTCCGATTACCTTTGCCTTCAATGGCGGGCCTGGCTCCTCATCTGTTTGGTTGCATTTGGGAATTCTTGGCCCCAAGCGCGTCCACATGGATGATACCACCATCCTGCCACCTCCCTATAGACTGGTCGAAAATGAACACTCGCTGCTCGATGTTACCGACCTTGTTTTTATTGACCCGGTCAGCACGGGCTTCAGTCGTGCCGTCCCTGGCGAAAAAGCGAAAGAATTCCACAGCTTCACCAAAGACATCGAGTCTGTCGGGGACTTCATCCGCCTGTACACCACCCGCTACCAACGCTGGCAGTCGCCGAAATTTCTGGCAGGAGAGAGCTACGGCACCACCCGTTCTGCGGGTCTTTCTGGCTATCTGCAAACGCGGCATGGCATGTACCTCAATGGTATTATGCTTATTTCCTCTATTCTCAACTTCCAAACCGCCAATTTCACCAACGGTAACGATCTGCCCTACATTCTCTTCCTGCCCACTTATGCCGCCACAGCCTGGTATCATAAGCAGTTAGACGATGCGTTGCAGGCTGATTTGCGGGCGACGCTTGCCGAGGTGGAAGCGTTTGCGCTCGGTGACTATGCCACCGCATTGATGCAAGGCTCGGATCTGCCTGCTGAAACACGGCAAGTTATCGCGGCAAAATTGGCACGCTATACCGGTCTTTCCCCTGAATACATCGAAAAAACGAATTTGCGCATTGAGATTATGCGTTTCACGAAGGAATTGCTGCGTGAAAAAGGCTTAACGGTGGGACGTTTGGATACTCGTTTTACCGGTATCGACAAGGATACGGCCGGTGAAACGTTTGAGTTCGACCCCAGCTACGCCGCCATCCAGGGGCCATACACGGCCGTTCTTAATGATTATATGCGCCGTGATTTAGCCTTTGAAAACGACATCCCGTATGAGATTCTAAAAAGTCTCTACCAAAACTGGAGCTACAGCACGTTTGAGAACAAATTTGTCGATGTGGCCGAAACCTTGCGCCAGGCCATGAGCATCAATCCACACTTAAAGGTGTTAGTCGCGAATGGATACTACGATCTGGCAACACCTTACCTGGCAACACGGTATACGTTTAACCATTTAGGTCTTGACGCCAGCTTGCAGCAAAACTATGAAATGACATACTATGAAGCGGGACATATGATGTATGTGCACCCACCATCAATGGCTCAGCTTAAAGAAGACCTGGCACGGTTTGTGGAAACGGCCGTTCCTGACTAACATCAAAACCTCCGAGGATTTAAAAACCTTGGAGGTTTACCACCAACTATACTGGAGGAAACATGGAAAAAGAAAGAGATGTGATCATTGTCGGGGCTGGTCCGGCTGGGGCTACCGCTGCTGCAATTTTAGCCCAACAGGGACACGACATTTTACTGCTAGACCGTCAGAGTTTTCCACGTGATAAGATTTGTGGGGATGGCATTCCCAACGGCGTCATTAGCATCATGAACGGTCTGGGAATGACTGAAAAAGTTCAAGCAGCAGAAGCACGCGGCGACTTCAACCCGCTCAGTCAAGTTCGTCTGGTTTCACCCAAAGGTCATACCGTCGATGCACCGCTGATAGACAGAAACGACGGGACAAAATCTTACGTCGCCCCGCGCAAGGTTCTGGATGCCCTCATTCAGGAACAGGCAGTAGAATCCGGGGCAGATTTCAGGCAAGCCCAAGCCCAGGAACCCATCGTTGAAAACGGCAAAGTCGTTGGGGTACGTGCCAAAGTTGGCAGTAACGGCAGCACCCAAACCGTTGATTTTCGTTCCAAACTCGTCATCGGTGCCGATGGCGTCACCTCTGTGGTGGCACGCGGTTTGCGCCCCAAAGAAGAGCAGCATGTCGATGGACACCGGGCAGTCGCCCTTCGCGCCTACATCGAAGGCATTGAGGAAATTCCCCACACGGCCGAATTCTATCTATACGAAGAAATCAACCCTGGTTATGCCTGGATATTCTCGCTGGGCAATGACCGGGCCAATATTGGCCTCGGTATGCGCCTGGATCAATTCCGCCATACAAAACGCAAGCTAGAAGACCTGCTCTACGAGTTCCTGGACATGCCAGACATCAAAAAACGGCTTAAAAACGGTGGGAATTTGCGAGATATTGCCACCTGGCAGCTCAACTTCGGCTCACAAAAAGGGTTGAAATTTGCCTTTGATGGCGCCATGTTGGTTGGAGATGCTGCCGGTTTCATCAACCCTATTACGGGAGGCGGCATCCATAATGGCATGATTTCAGCAGAATTAGCCGCCAAAACTGCCCATGAGGCGCTCACGGCAGGCAACACGTCGCTTAGTCAATTGAAAATTTATCAACAGCGTTGTCAGGAACATCTTTATCCAAGTTTGCGCCGCTCATATCGTTACCAGGAGATTTTGATGCGGTTCCCCCGCCTCATTGATTTCCTCATCCGGCGCGGGCAAGAAAACAGCCAGGTGGCGCAAATTTTCTTGTCGAAGTTATAAAGTTGCAGGGTTGCAAGGTTGCAGAGTTTTGAATCCCAAAAAGGAAATCATTACCTTGCCACCTGCCACCTTGCCACTTTGCAACTTTGCACCCTATAATGCACCATGAAACGCTCAATCCGATTTTTGCTTGGCAGCGTCGTTTTGATCATCCTGGGACTGGCAGCGTGGTGGTCGCTGCCCAACCTGGTGGGGCGACTGCCCAACGCGGTGCAGCAGCATTTACCCGATGAGGTACGCGCTTTTGTCAGCACACCCTTACCCTCTGCGTTACCTGCGCCAGATATAATTGTGCAGAAAACGCCTGCCCCGGGAGGATCCGCAGTAACCGTTCCTCTCATCCCCACGCTGCGACCCACAGAAACAGCCACAACCACACTTGTTCCCACTCACTCGCTCGAGCAAACAGCTTTACCCAGCGCAACGCCGACACCTTCAGTTACCCCGCTGCCTGCTCAGGTGGTGGTGGACGGTCTTGTCATCGATGCACAAGGCTTTAACAACTGCGGCCCCGCTAATTTAAGCATCGTGCTGGCTCATCACGGCCATATTGTTGACCAGGATGTTATCGCAGAGGTGGTGCGACCCGCCTATGAAGACAAAAATGTCTCTCCCATTGAGATGGCAGCCTACGTCAATGACCATACTCCTCTCCGGGCCATCCCGTTGTGGGGCGGCGACTTGTCTCTTCTCAAACAACTGATAGCGGCGGATTTTCCCGTCATCATCGAAGAAGGGCTGCTGCCCAGCGAATGGGAAGGCTGGATGGGACATTATCTCACGCTCTACGGCTACGATGACAGCAGCCAGACGTTTATGAGCATGGATAGCTATTTAGGGCCTTGGGACAGCAGTGGTCGCCCTGCTGCCTATGCTGATTTGGTGGAAAATTGGCAGCATTTTAATAATGTGCTGCTTGTTATTTATCCGCCTGAACGGGAGGCGGCGCTATTTACCATTTTAGGGGAGGCACGATTAGACCCGGTAAGCATGTGGCAGCAAGTGACGCAACAAGCACAAACGGCCGTTTCCAATCATCCAGAAAATGCGTTTGCCTGGTTCAATTTAGGCAGCAGTCTCACACACCTGGGGGAATTAACGGGGGAAGCAGCTTATTACGAAAGTGCCGTGGCTGCTTTCGACCAGGCACGTACCCTCGGTCTGCCCTGGCGCATGTTGTGGTATCAGTTTGAGCCGTATGCCGCTTATTTGGAAAACGGCCGTTACCAGGACATCATCACCTTAGCCAACGCCACCATCAACAGCGGCGGCCTATTTATGGAAGAAGCTTACCTCTATCGCGGTCATGCCATGCGTGCCTTGGGGAAAGAGGGGCAGGCAAATCTTGACTACGCCCGCGTCATCGAAATCAACCCCACCGGACAATCAGCCGCCGAAGCAGCCAAAGCCCAGGAATAACATTTTTAATGGAATTTTTTAGGCTTGCAACTGCGGTCAGGTTTTTGTTTGATATGACGCAGCCCAGTTTGTCGGTTACGGTAAACGGTTATCAGCGTGTTCGTCTCGTTACTAAAAACCAACACAGTGCCTTCTAACCGCTCAAATCGACGCCGCCACCTTCGGGGAATATCACATCTACCCAAAAAGTAAAAAACAGCTCCTGCTTTGTGCAACCTTTGCCCATGATCCAATACAAAATCAACATCTTCTGAAGATAGATTACGCTGCGCCATACGAATTCCGGCATGGTCACTTGGTTTATATTCGTCATAATCGCCCGGTAAAAACATGACATCTCCGTATCTGTGAAAATCGCGATTTGATGTGTCGCAATCTTCCTATCCTGGCGTTTCCGTATCTTCTTCTCCTTTGGTTATACCATAGGGGAACTCAGAAAATTGCTCAATAACCTGATAGGATGAACTATAAAAAAATCCGACAGTTCATGCCGGATTTTTATAAATCGTTAGGATTACTTCAGTACTGTTTTTGGGTTATTCTGTGCTGCTTGTGCAGGTTTGTAACTGGTTATAGTCAAAATTACCAGACAAATAAGCGCCGCCGACCCAGCCCGTGGTGCCATCAGGCAAACGAATCTCAATCCAGCCAGCATTGCGGCAGCCAGTTAAGGCCACTACCTGACCACCGGAAACGTGGGTGAACGGTTCGTCTGCCATGCTTGGGCCGGAGCGCACGTTGAGAACACGGGCGTTAACAACCTGGGCGGTCATGGGAGCGAGGGTAGTGGTGGGTGTGGCAGATGGGGAAGAAACGGCCGTTCCCGTACCCCCAACTGCTGTTCCTCCTTCAGGCGCTATCACCAAACGCGCCTCAGCCAAACCCACATCCTCAAAAAACTCCATGCGCAGCGGCACTGAGCCACCCGGCAAATCAATCACATTGGCATGAGAAACTGTCTTGTATGGGTCTTGCCATTCATCAATAATCAACTGATTGTTCACCCACAGGCGCACACCGCCATCCACATACGTCGTAAAACGATAACGGCCAGCCGGGAAATCATGGTTATTCGTCCAGCGCACTGAGAAGCGATCCGCATTCACCACATTGGGCTGCGGCGAACTGGAACCCCAGATGAAATTAATTTCCGGATCAAAGCGCATCATCACCGACGCGCCATCCAAATTGGTATTGTTGTAATAGGTGCCATCCCAGCCAGATAGCTCAGATGCCGGTGGCAGCAAACCACTGCCAGAAACCACATCTGAAATTTTAGTGTAGTCCAATTTGGCGACGGCATAATCGCGTGACTCAAAATATTCCATTTTGACAGCGGCCGTGCCAGCCACCTCCACATCTGCGGCATACGAAGTAACCGCCTGATTTTGCCATTTGTCGATGACCAGTTGATCATTTACCCACAGGCGCACGCCGTCATCCGTGGTTGTGGTGAAGCGGTAGACACCGGGTGGCAATTCAAGGGTTCGCGTCCAGCGCACTGAAAAATCATCTTTGTTAATGCCTTCAGCGGGACGGCCAGTACCCCAGTCAAAATTAATAGTGCCATCATTGCGCACCACGCTGGGCTGACCGAACAGGTTTACGTTATTGAAATATTGTCCTAGCCAGCCTGATATATTTGTTGTGCCAGCCCGCCCCCAGGAAAATTGGGCAGTCGCCCCGCCGGTTGCCTCGTAATACTCAACTTTTAGGTTGTGGTTACCCGTTGGAATGTAAATATCTGTGACAACGGTATGTACCTGGCTGTCGTTCCAACTACTGATAATTTCGTTGTCGTTAACCCAGACACGCATCCCATCGTCCATGGTGGCGACAAAGCGGTAGACCCCGGCATCAAAGTGTACGTTACGCGTCCATTTGGCAGAGAAATTGTTATTGGGTACTTCATCCCCTGGTGAGCCATGTCCCCAATTGTGGTCGATGTTGGATTCGTGGGCTGTTTTGACGGGATCTCCAGAGAGGGTTTTGTTGGCGTAGTAGCGGACGTACCATTTGTCATCCGTTGCCTGGGTGGGGGTCACAGGCAAGGCGTTGAACAGAAAAATTAGCAGTAATGCGCTGCTCACTATGAACCCGACACGACGAACTGTTATTTTTTGCATCATCTGGACTCCTCAGAAAATGGGAGCGCGCCCTGCCAGACCGCTAGATGCAGACAAGCTGTCCGCGCTCTGTTTTCATTTATTTATGAAAATTGATAAAGTGAATCGTGAATATTATAGCAGATGGTTGGATGGAAACGGCCGTTATCCCCCCAATCGTCAGCAAATCACAGGAAACAAAAAAGCGGAGGTTCCCTCTTAGTGAAACCTCCGCTTTTGTTATGGTTCAATGTGAATTTTCGATCAGGTCAGCTTTTTCCAGGCGTCTTGCAGTTTTGACCATTGATTTTCCGCCCATTGCGTGGCCTGCACAAGGCCAGCCCCAATGTGAATCACCTTCAAATTTGAAGAGACGTAATCCCAGTTCACCACATTCCACCACGCTTCCAAATAATCACCACGACGGTTTTGGTAATTGAGGTAATAAGCATGTTCCCAAACGTCTACGCCCAACAAGGGAATGAG
This sequence comes from Anaerolineae bacterium, assembly GCA_014879345.1. Taxonomy (GTDB): domain Bacteria; phylum Chloroflexota; class Anaerolineae; order Promineifilales; family Promineifilaceae. The sequence continues at coordinate 6,665 of JACSSI010000163.1, forward strand.
ACCCTGTGAAATAGGATTGTCTTGATTGGCAGTGCTCATTATAGAAAGCGTCTCGCCATTTGTTACCAGCCAGGCCCAGCCACTGCCAAAACGGGTCATGCCCGCTTTGTTAAACTGCTCTTTGAACGCATCAAACGAGCCAAAAGCAGTATCAATTGCTTCAGCCAAAGAGCCAGTGGGCGCACCGCCTCCCTTGGGACTCATGGAAGGCCAGAACATAGAGTGATTGGCATGACCACCGCCATTGTTTTGCACGGCCGTTCTGATCCCTTCCGGCACATCGTTCAAATTTGCCAACAACGACATGACAGATTTGCCTTGCAGGTCTGGGTAACTTTCCAGGGCAGCGTTTAGATTGTTGACGTAGCCTTGATGATGCTTATCATGGTGAATGCCCATGGTTTTGGTATCAATATATGGCTCCAAAGCGTTGAATTCATAAGGTAAGTCAGGTAATGTGTATGTCATTTTTGTCTCCTTTAATTATGTGACTAATTATGCTAGAACTTTTGAGGCCAACACCGTTCTTTTGACGGATTGGCACCTGTCCAAAAGATCAGGTTTTATAAATTTAATGAAGGTTTTCAGGCGGTGAAGTTAGCGACAACGATTAAACGTACTTCAATTTGTGACTTGTCTTTGATAATACCAATACTCAGGACATGAGGCCAATCATAACACCGCCTCAATCACGATAATCGCCATTTTCCAGATGGCGGGTATCGTTGATCATCGTCAGACGCGGGCCGCGATCATTGATTTCGATGATGGTGAGACCGGTATTGCCCCGAAAATTCAGGCGGCCATATTGCCCTTTGGGTATGCCTAATATGTGTGAAACGACTGTGTTTAAGGTGCCGCCATGGCTGACAACAGCCACCATCTCGGCAGGATAGGCAGCGACGACTCTTTCATAGGCAGCAACGGCACGGCTTTGCAGCACTTCATGGGATTCGCTGCCAGGAATGTCGTAGATGCCATGACGCATGTTGGCCCACACTTCTGGATATTCTCGCTTCAGTTCTTCAGCATCACGCCCCTCAAACACGCCTACGTCCCGTTCCCGCCAGGCTGGATCATAGGTGGGTGTGAGACCCCAGGTTTCGGAAAGATAAACGGCCGTCATCGCTGCCCGCGTGAGATCACTGGAATAGACGGCAGCAACCGGCCAATTTTTCAGGCGTTGAGCCAATGCTTTCGCCTGTGTCTTGCCCGTTTCGTTGAGCGGCACATCTAAATGTCCCTGCCAACGGCCGGTAGCATTGTATTCAGTTTGTCCATGTCGAATGAGAAGAATTGTTGTAGTCATATGATTTACGATTTACGATTTACGATTGTTGATTTACGATTTACGATTTACGATTGTTTTCTGCAAAGCGGACGAGCCAGCGATCCCGGCTGCCTTGTTTCTCCCAGCCGTCGATGATGGTGAAGCCAGCCTGGATGAGTAAGGGGTCCAGGGTTTCGGGCTGCCAGTAGGTGAAGAATCTGGGTAGGTCATCCTGGTAAGGATTGGGCAGCCAACTGGCATCGTCTCCTTGTTTGACGGACAGGTAGAGTATACCGCCCGGTTTCAGAACGCGGGCAAAGTTTTGTAAGGTTGGCGCCACGTCTTCACGAGGTAAGTGGAGCAAGGAGGCGCAGACCCAAAGGCCAGCAACGGCCGTTTTCCCTAAAGGCAGGGCGCGCATATCCACCTGTGCAAACGGCTGATTGAGACCATACTCGGTGCGCCCCACCTGCATCATACCCCAGGAACGGTCGAGGCCGATGGCAGTAAGCCCTTTTTTGCGCAAAACGGCCGTGTCAAAACCAGACCCGCAGCCCACATCACACACCAGGCTGCCTTGAGGCAATAGTTCTGCAAAACGCACTACATCCGCAGCGATACCGCCCCGTTTTTGCCAGCGTTCGGCAAAAACGTCAGCAATAGCATCGTAGGTAGCGGTAGTTATGGAAATGGGATCTTGGTTCATGCTTAAATCCGCCGTAGCGGCATGACGTATGCAGAGATGGTTCTCTTGCTAATTCCAATCTTGACTCATCAATTTTTCTGACACTTGTATCAACAGATTACCATCAATGAGGGTCATCGGTTTACCCTGCGCCCACTCGCGAGCGGATGGGGAGATGTCGGCAGTGGTGACGAGGAAGGCGTGGGAAACTCGTTCATGGATGAGGGTGCCAAA
>JACSSI010000164.1 GCA_014879345.1 Anaerolineae bacterium
CCTGTCTCGCCCAAGTTTGCGCGATTTGTGCCATTTTGGGCGAGATGGCGCGGTGAAAAAACCTGTTGTCGTGGCGACTATTCGCCGCGCCATCCCGCCCCTACCTTGTAGCGTCGCTAAATTGTCAATTGTTAGGCAAAATGCAGCAAATGCAGGTGGTGTAACCAGGTTGTGTCTGCTCAGTTCACATTTTTCATGACAACCAGGGTGATGTCATCAAACTGGGCGGTTGCACCAGCATGATCAGTCACCGCGTTGGTGATGGCGGTGACGATGCCTGGCGTATCTTTATGTTTGTTGTTGCGGGCGATGAGGTGCAGCCGTTCCATGCCAAATTCATCGAAATCTTCATTCATGGCTTCGGTGACGCCGTCTGTGTAGAAAATAATGGTGTCTCCCTGGTCGATTCTGACAGCGTTTTTGGCTACGTAGATTTTGGGGATAACGCCCAACGCCATGCCTTCACCCGTTAAGAGATGAGAACGGCCGTTTTGACCCAGCAGTATCGGTGGATTATGGCCGCCATTGGCATACGTTAGCACCTGCGTTTTAGCATTCCAGACAGCGTAGAAAACCGTCACAAACAGATCAGACTGGGTATCTTTATCCAGAATTTCATTGGCACGCATGAGCACTTCAGCCGGATCAGACCGGTTCATCGCCACCGTGCGGATGACGGTGCGGCTCAACGCCATGAACAAGGCAGCCGGCACACCTTTGTCGGCCACATCTGCGATAACAATGCCCCATTTATCGTTTGGCAAACTAATGAAATCATAAAAATCGCCGCTGACCTGCCGCGCCGCTAACCAGAAGCTGGCAACACTGCATCCGGGAATGGGCGGACGGCCGTTTGGGATGAGGCTTGCCTGGATTTCACGAGCAAAGTTCAATTCCTGCTCTAGTTTGTCACGTTCGGCGGCTTCTTTGTAGAGATGGTCATTGACAACGGCCGTTGCCGCTTGATGGGCGATACCGTTGAGAATGTTGATACGGCGCAGAGATAATGTTTGTTCCGCTTTGGCCGTAGAACCCACAACCAGCGCCCCCACCAGTTTGCCGCGTGCATTCAGCGGGAAAAAATAAGCCTCGGTTGCATTCATCACCTTGCGCAGCCAGGACGGTGGTTTAAACGCATAATAATTGGCATTGGGTGTGCCTGTTTCGGCGGGCTGAATACCGGTGTCCATGACTTCCGTTTCTTCAATCGCCAACGAGCCTAGCAGTCCCCGTCCCATCTCAGAAATGCCAAAACTGGGGCCAGGACGGAAAATTTCACGCACGTCATCCCGAATGAGCACAATAGCTGATTCCACGCCCACCAGCATCGGCACCAGGCGTACAATCGTGTCTAAAATTTCGTTGAGATCAAACAAACTGTTGACGACTTCGGCCGTTTGCAGGAGGGCGGCATTGACCCAGGCTTCTTCCTGTTGGGCGATGCGCAGGCAAGCACTTTCGATGGCGCGCGCTGCCTGATCTAAAATATGTTGCAGTAGCTCTTCCCGACGGGCGAAAGGGGTTTCCCCGTCTACTGTTACCATTTCATTGATAACCATCACCCCAAGGATCTCATTTTGGGTGTCGATGGGATGCAGCGTGAGTTTGCCTTTGAACTCCTTTTTTCCGGGCAGAAAACGACCCCACGGCGGCTTTTTTTTGGTGGTAATTGGTTCATGCCCCACGTGAACGGCATCTAACGCACCCCAATCGCCTATTGCCAGCCGTACTTCTTGAAACTGTGCCGTAAACCGGTGTGAAGCGCCAAAGACATCGCCGCCTTTATAAATGTTTCGCTCTTTGTCCCAGAGCAGGATGGCACAGAAATCGAGGCCGAGGAGCATGGGGGTGAGCCGGGAAACGGCCGTTACAATATCTCCTAGTTCGCCACCCCGGCCAATCGTCTCCGCCACTTGCAACTGCGCGGCTGTGAGCCACGCTTGCTCTCTTTGCCACGCCAACTGCTTGCCACGGGCAATGGCGACCGCAATTTCCGCAGCCAACGCTTCCAGCACCGTTTTTTCATTTTGCGTGAAGGCATTGATGTATGGGCTGTGTACATCCAGTACGCCAATCACAGCGCCGTCTGCCACCATGGGAATGGCAATTTCCGCTTTTGTATCCGGCATTGGGTATTTTCCGTCTGCGGATTCTTGATACCGGGGATCACCGGCCACATCATTGGCGACGATGGTGACATGCTGCGACATGGCATTGCCGATCAAGCCCTGTCCTGGTTGAAGGCGAATGCTGCAGGGAGGGGCTTCACCGCCACCGCTCGCTTCAAGCACCGCTTCACCGGTTAAGGCATCGACGCTAAAGATGTTCACCAGATGAAAGTCAAAAGCATCCTGAATTTCGGCAACAACACGCTCGAAGATGCTGCGCAAATCTTCCATGCCAGAAACACTTTGGGCAATGCGGCCAACCAGTTCTAACTGGGCGGAGCGCTGTCGTTCTTGCTCAAACATGCGTCCATGGGCGATGGCGGCCGCGGCCTGGTTCGCCAGAATCATCAAGCGGCGCATGTCTTCTTCTGAAAAGTGGGCTGGCTCTGCGCTTTGTGCCGTGACAGCACCAATGACTGCTTCACCACTAATCAAGGGCAGGAAAATGGCGGAACGAGGCGGCGTATCACTAATGTAACGGGGGCGGGCGGGTAAAGTGGTGGCTTCTTTCAGGAAGTCGTTTATAAGCAAGGGGCTGCGGTTCTGGCGTATCCAGCCGATGATGCCGCTTTCTTCGCTTAAGTCAAAGGTGAGCGGGGTTTCTTGTGGTTTGCCATCTATTGTCCAAAATAGAATCTCGTAAAAGTCACCGTCGAACAAGCCAATTTGGAAGGTGCGGTTGTCAATGACCTGCCCACATTCTCGGGCGATGAGTTTGCACAGATTATCAGGGTCTAGCTCGGCGGCTACCATGGCACGCCCTGCGCCGCTTAATGCTTCTAACTCAGCGACGCGCTGCATCAATGCCCGTCTTGACTGGAAACGGCGCATGAAGATGAGTATGAGGAAGGTGGTGGCGATGGCGACGATAAAGAGATAAAGCGACGGCCATGAAAGTCCGTTTGCTGGTTGAAGGTTTACGGTGAGCATGGCTTGTGAAGGGCATGTAATCGGGGAGTATGGAGAGGGCAGAGAACCATCTCCATACTCCCCAAAGTTGTATTATGCCAGGGCAGCTTGTGCCTCTAGGCTGGTATTAACGATACGGAATATTTTGTCGAACCCAATCATGGTGAATACCTCCAAAATCCGGTTGTCTAGACCAAACAGTACCACATCCCCGTTTTCGGTTTTTGCTTTGCGCCAGGCAATGATGAGGCAGCGCAAGCCGCCGCTGTTGATGTAGGTGACGCCATTAAAATCGAGCATGAGTCGGTAACGGCCGTTTGCCAACAAGTTTGTCAAGGTTTCATTTAACTGGGGCGTCAGGCTCTGGTCCAGGCGTCCGCGTACACCAACTAACCAGATGTTGTGTGGATATTGTTCCTGCCAGATTTGTTTTTGATTATTCATGGAGCTTACTCGATATACTTTACCATGATCAGGGAATTTCCCTGCTTTTCATCAAATTGATAATGAACTTCGTCCATCAGGTTTCGCATAAAATGAATGCCGAGACCACCCACTTGAAGGTCATCTGGGTTTGGCGTTGTGTCTGGTTTTATGAAGGTAGGGTCTTTGACGGCGTCTGGATTGAAGGAACGGCCGTTATCGTGCAGCGTAATGGTAAACGATTGAGGATTGGCTTCCCAGGTGGCTTTGATATCGCCAATTCCTTCTTCCCCGTAAGCATGTTCGATGATGTTGGTACAAGCTTCGTCGCAAGCCAATTCGACCTGGAAGATGGCGTCTTCATCTAGCCCGGCTTGCTGCGCCCCAGTCGCTATAAATTCACATACTTGTCTGATGTGATCATAGTGACTGGAAATGGTAAGCGTGTGCTTGTTACCCATACTCATTAAGATAAGAGATTGGAGTGCCGTGATTGGTTTTCGCTGCGCTCCAATCTCCCAAAAAATTGTAAGTAACGGATTAGTTGAAACTGTTAACGGCCGTTGCTACATCAGGAAAGGTTTGGAACAAAGGATTCAGACCCGCCAAAACAAATACCTCAGAAACCCGTTCAGATGGTGCAGCAATGCGGACATCGCCACGCTTTTTCTTGGCTTCACGTAAAGCCGAGACGATGGCGCGCAGACCGGCACTGCTCATGTAAGTAATCCCCGTCAGTTCCAGAACGAGCTTGTTATGACCGTCTGAAATAAGTTGAGATAATGTGGTATCCAATTCATTGGCATTAGAACTGTCCACACGCCCTACGATGGTAACAAGATAGGCTTCTGCACCCGGTTTAACAGAAATGGTTACTTGCGATTCACTCATGGAAAATTTCCTCCTAGTCGATGTACTGCACTGTTTCGTGGCGATTATACCACAATTCACCAGATGCGAATGGCGTGTTAAAATCAAAAAGATGAGGATGAAGAATGAAAGATAAACAGTTAATTCAGACGCTGGAAGAAAAGGTGCGCGCGTTGGGGTTTAACTTCTTTGGCATGATTCCGGCGCAGCCTGCCCGCCGTTTACAGGCGTATTTGGCCTGGATTGCGCAAGAACGGCATGGCAAAATGGGCTACCTGGCACGACCAGACCGCATGGTGCGCCGTCAGGATTTGCAAGTGATTCTGCCTGGTGTGCAAACTATTCTGTGTGTGGGTTTGAACTATTTTCCAGGGAATGTACCTGCTCACATTAGCCAAGACCCCAGTCGTGGCCGAATTTCCAACTATGCCTGGGGTGTCGATTATCATGATGTGATGACCCCGCGTCTGGAAGAACTGGCTGCCTGGCTGCAAGCGCAGACCCAGGCGGCGGTTGAAAGCAGAGTGTATGTCGATACGGGTGCGATTTTAGAACGAGATCATGGGGAAACGGCCGTTTTCGGGTTCACTGGCAAAAATACAATGCTCATCAACCCACGCCAAGGCTCCTTCTTCTTCCTGGGCGAAATTCTCACCACCATTTCTTTCACTGCCAGACCCCAATCGTCAATCCAAAATCGTCAATCATCAGTTCCTTCCTGTGGTAGTTGTGTGCGCTGTCAGAATGATTGCCCCACTGGTGCGTTTCCTGAGCCGTATGTGCTGGATGCGCGGCGCTGTATCTCTTATTTGACCATTGAGTTAAAAGATTGGATTCCGCGTGAACTGCGTCCGCTAATGGGTAACTGGATTTATGGCTGCGATGTATGTCAGGAAGTGTGTCCGTTTAATCGCTTTGCCAAACTGACGGCTGAAGCTGGGTTTTATCCTGGAGATTGGCGATTGGAGAGCAGGGATTGGGGGGTAGTATCGCCGCCATTGTTGGAGATTTTGGCTTTGGATGAAGCTGGTTTCCGGGAACGATTTGCTAACAGCCCTGTCAAACGAATCAAACGGGAGCGGTTGGTGCGCAATGCCTGTGTGGCTGCCGGAAATTGGGGTTCTTCGGCAGGCTCAGGACAAGCCGTTCCGATTTTAAGTGCGCTACTTGCTGACCCGAATCCACTTATTCGTGGTCATGCCGCCTGGGCCTTGCACCAGATTGGCAGTGACGTGGCTAAAACGGCCGTTTCCCAGGCACGCCTCACAGAAACAGATGAACAAGTGCGTTTAGAAATGCTCAGTTGAACGAAAAAAGGGGACGCCGGTGCTCTGCTCACGACAGCACCGGTTAAGAACAAATTATGCCTTCACGACGGCTGGCTGCATCATCATTTCTTTCAGCAGCGTCAACATTTCCTTTGGATCCATCGGTTTCTTCATGTAAGCATTAGCGCCAGCTTCTAAACCCTCTTCTTCCGCGCCAAGTTGAGAACGTCCACTTAACATAAGAACCGGAATAGATGCCGTCGCTGGATTAGCGCGTAATTTTTTACACACAGTGATCCCATCCATCACCGGCATCATCACATCCAAAATGATGGCGTCTGGCTGGTGCATAGACACTTTTTCAAGTGCATCCACACCATTCTCCGCTTCGACAGCATCGTGACCATCCATCTTTAAAAACATAGCAATCATCTGACGAGTCATGTCTTCATCATCTACAACCAATACTAATTTTCCCATAATCTTGTCTCCACTTCTTCACGAATTGTTCACCAGTATATAAGGTTATGCTCGAAAAATTAAGATACCGAAAGTACCATTTCCCTTAAAGCGCGGATGTTGCGTGTCGGTGTTGTGACCATGATGACGCAGCCAGTTCCCAGCAAAAGGCGGGTGCCTTTGGTCTGCTCGATGGCATCTTTGGCTTCAGCCAGCGTTTGCACTGCATCTTCTTGATGCAGTGTCCAATGGTCTACACCGCCGCTGGCTGCCCCTGATATTTGTGCCAGACCATCCTCTAACCGTATGCCAGTTTCCCGATCATGCCAGTTGATGAACTGTGCTGGATAATCGGCTGTGAGGTCAAACATGACATTGGTGCTGTGGAGGTGGACGATGTTGCACCATAAATCACTCACAGATTCCAGGACTTGCAGGTCGTAGGAACGGCCGTTTGCCATAAACTCCTCACGGTTCAGCAGTGGGTAACGGGCGTGCTGCACAGCATAGAAAATACCGCTGATACCGGTAGCTTTGGCGGCTTCGATAAACCGCAATGTGCTTTCTGTGATGGTATCCAGTCCCTTTTTGAACGAGTCTGGATGGCTGCGCATGTGACTGAGCATGACGGGATCATCTGCCAGATGTTTGGCTTGTGACAGGGGCGAGAATATCGTGGCAATGAATGGTACTGCTTCACCCACTTGTTCGCCCACGAGCCGCAGTGCCTCGATCTGTTTGCCCAACATTCCTTTTGCGGGGTCTAGCGGTGTCAACTTCTCCCAATCTTCCGGTCGTTGAATGACGCGCCGGCGGTATTCACGTGTCCCTTCAATATGGCCGACCCACTCGGTTTCCACCCCCCAATCATCTACGGAGTAGCTGCTGGATGGCCCCACTTTGAGCACATCCCAATCATACGCTTTTTGCCATTGCAGATGAGCGGCGGCTAATGCGTGGGCATCCTGGTCATCGCCAGGCCAATGCCGCCATAAGGCAACCGGGGTGCGATCCGGTTTTTCGCCAGCTATTACTGCTTCCAGTCGTTTTCGTTTGCTTAAATTGGTCATTTTCTACCTTCTTCCATGCGAAATGTATCTCTGTAAGGATACAAGTTTTCTTACGATTTTTGTTTAAATGCATTATTAGGACTAAAGTCCTATTTGGTTGTTTGTGTTATTTTCTGTGGGTTTCTTCATCGCTCCTCCACAGTTCTCGGCTTCTTCTTTTAATGATACAATGCCCCCGACAATCGACAAAAAAGGATTTGAGAGACATGGTTCCAAATGAAACGGCCGTTTCCCTGGCTCAAACCATCGCAAAAGAAATAGCGCCTCGGGCAGAGATGGCTGACAAAATGGCGGCTTTACCAGTTGAAGATGTACGCTTGCTGCAAAAAACGGGTTATACAGCGCTCAGTGTTCCCAAAGAATTTGGCGGATATGGTTATTCGCTGTTGGATTGTGTGGCGGCGCAAGTGCAGTTGGCGCAAGGCAGTGGCTCCACGGCGATGGTGGCGGCTATGCCTATTCAGGTATTTGGTTTGCAACGTGAAGATACCAATTGGCGCAAGGATGCTTATGAACAGTTGTGTACGGCAGCAGCTCAAGGCGCACTCATTAACTCCGTTGCCAGTGAGCCGGAAATGGGCAGCCCCTCACGCGGTGGTTTACCGGCGACAACGGCCGTTCCCACAAATGATGGCTCTGGCTGGCTGCTAAACGGGCGCAAAACCTGGGTGACAGGCGGCGAACATCTGACACACCTGCTCGTGTATGCCAATGTGGGCAACAGTGTGGGTATTGTGGTCGTGGAAAAGGATACGCCGGGGCTTGTGTGGGAGCATACCTGGAAAGATGCACTTAGCCTCCGCGCCAGCGACAGCCATGATGTGTGTTTTGAGAACGTGGTGGTGCCGCTGGAGAATTTGATCGACACGCCCAAGAACCCCCAACCAAACGTCTGGTTTCCGTTGATTATGGCGAGTGTTTATATGGGAACGGCCGTTGCCGCCCGAAACGCCGTCATCCAATTTGCGCTGGAGCGTGTGCCTTCTGCTTTAGGCAAACCGATTTCCACCCTGCCTAAAATCCAGCGCCAAATTGGCGAGATTGACATCGCGTTGCAAGCAGCGCAGGCGCTTTTGTTTGATGTGGCTGGGGAATGGACGGGGAAAAACGAAGACCGCGAAGCTTTTCTACCCCGCATTGCGGCGGCCAAAAGCATGGTCACAGAAACGGCTAACAAAGTCACAGATAAGGCGCTGCGCATTGCGGGTGGCACCAGTATCACTAAAGCACTGCCGCTTGAACGCTACTTCCGTGATGTACGTGCCGGTTCCATGCAGCCGCCTTCCGGTGATACCGCTTTGGAAATGGTAGGCCGTGCGGCAATTGCTGAATTGGCAGTTAACTAAATTTCATTGGCAGATAAACGCGGAATGTGCTGCCCTGGTTTGGCTTGCTGGTGAGATTGACGTGACCGCCATGGGCTTCTGTAAGTATTTTAACGATGTACAGCCCTAACCCTCGGCCAGATGTATCATAGTCGTCGGCATCTTCGGTGCGGTAATAAAGGTCGAAGGCGGCGGCTTGCTGCTCCTCTGTCATGCCTTGCCCGCTGTCTGTAACCTGGATAACGGCCGTTTCCCCCTCCACCCGTGTTGAAACCACAATACTGCCTGCCTGGGGCGTGTATTTGATGGCATTGTTGACGAGATTGTACAGAATTTG
>JACSSI010000165.1 GCA_014879345.1 Anaerolineae bacterium
ACACAATAACGTAAACCCGTTGGTTGTGGCCCATCTGTGAAAACATGTCCCAGATGTGCGCCACATTCCTCGCAGACAATTTCCGTGCGTACCATAAAATGGCTGCGATCCACGTTTTCCTGAATGGGCGCTTCCTGTAACGGGGCGTAAAAGCTGGGCCAGCCACAGCCAGAATCGTATTTGGTTTCTGAACTAAACAGTTCTGCACCGCAGACCACACACGTATAAACACCGTTTTCTTTGTGATCGTAATATTCGCCGGTAAACGGCCGTTCTGTCCCTTTTTGCTGTGTGACTTGATATTGGATGGGGGTAAGCTGTTCGCGTAATTCAGCATCAGATTTCTTGGGCATGTTTCGACTCTCCTTGCTGTGATTTCCTGAATTGTACAAGGGAAATGTGGCTGGTGGCGGAATGGTAAGATTTTGTTAAGGGAAACGGCCGTTATAAATAGATTGGCATCACCTAATTATTCATGATACTATCCTGTTCATGATGAATCAGACTCTGTTTCTAACCAGCAACGCCGCCGCCGCTAGCCAACCTCACGGTTTGGCTGGTTGTGCTGCCTGATTCACAAAATCAATAAAACGGCACTCCCGACCGCCAGACCGACCCGTTCAGTCTGGCGGTTTTTTGTTGTCAGGGTAAAATTCAAGAGATTAAAGAACGAAGATTAATGAGTAAATGTCTTCCATCTTCCATCTTCAATCTTTAATCTTCAATTTTGAGGAGACACCATGAAACCAACAACCAGCAACGAAATTCGACAAGCATTTCTCGATTTCTTTAACGAAATGAACCATGAGGTGGTCGCCAGTGCGCCGCTGCCCCAAAAAGACAATCCCACCTTGCTGTTTACCAACGCCGGCATGAACCAGTTTGTAGACGTATTTCTGGGGAAGGAAAAACGGCCGTACAGCCGCGCCACCACCTCCCAAAAATGTATGCGCGTGCAGGGCAAACACAACGACCTGGAAAACGTGGGGCCATCACCGCGCCACCACACCTTCTTTGAAATGCTCGGCAACTTTTCCTTTGGCGACTATTTTAAGGAAGGTGCCATCCGTTACGGCTACGACTTCCTCACCAAAGTGTGTCAGATTCCTGCCGACCGCCTCTACTTTACCGTACACACCAGTGATGACGATGCCTACAACATTTGGAAAAACGAAATTGGCGTACCCGAAGCACGCATCCTGCGCATGGGCGACAAAACCAACTTCTGGATGATGGGCGACGTGGGGCCATGTGGGCCAACCAGCGAAATTCATTACGACTGGGGGCCAGAAGCCTGCTCCTGTCATCAACCCAACTGCTCCGTGCTGCTGGACAACGACTGCGACCGCTGGCTGGAAGTGTGGAACCTCGTCTTCATGCAGTATGACCAGGCCGAAGACGGCACACGCACCCCGCTGCCCAAACCAGGCGTCGATACCGGCATGGGTTTGGAGCGCCTTACCAGCGTCATCCAGGGCACACAGGCCAACTACGACAACGACCTCTTTCTGGCCGCCATGGACAAGGTGCAAGCACTGCTGGGCGACAGTGACGCAGAGCGTCACGAGAAATACGTGGGCTATCGTGTGATTGCCGATCATGGCCGGGCGGCTACCTTCCTCATTGCAGACGGGGTACGACCGGGGGCGGCGGCAGCCAGCTATGTGCTGCGCATGATTATCCGGCGGGCAGCGCGGTTTGGGCGGCAAATTGGCTTTACGGAGCCGTTTTTGGCTGAAGTTGCGCAAGTTTTCATCGACCAGATGGGCGACCATTACCCCGAACTGCGCCAAAACCGGGATCACATCAAACGCACTCTAACACAGGAAGAACGCCGTTTTGCGCGCACGCTAGATCAAGCCATTGTGCAGCTTCTTTCCATTTTGGAAGAAATGGCGCATAAAAAGCAGCACGAAATTACTGGCGATGTGGCTTTTGATCTGTATGCTACCTATGGCCTACCTTTGGAAATTACCCGCGACCTGATTCGGGAGCGCAACGTCACCATTGATGAAAAAGGGTACGTGAAGGCGCGTGAGCTTCATGCCCTTGCCAGCGGTTCTGGCGCGTTTAAGGGATATGAACGGGGCGCTAATATTTATGGCGATTTGCTGGTGGAACTGGTGGAAGGTGGGCAGTTGGCCGAAAGCGGCGTGGAATATGATCCCTATGCCGGTTCCCGCAATCGGGCAGATGTGGTGGCTTTGGTACAAGACGGTATGGTGGTGCAGAAGTTGAGTGCAGGCGACAAAGCAGAAATCATAACGGCCGTTACGCCATTCTACGTAGAAGCGGGTGGTGAAGTCAGTGATACCGGCGTGATTGATTTCTTGGACACCGGGGCGCAGTTTCGTGTAGACAATGTGGCAAAACCAACCCCTGGGCTGGTGATCCATATCGGAGAAGTGATCAAGGGTGAGATTGAAGTGGGGCAGGAGGCGCGGCTGGTGGTGGATGATTTGCGCCGCAGTGATATTCGGCGGAACCATACCGCTACCCATGTTTTGCATCGGGAGCTGCGGGCGCATTTGGGTACGCATGTGACTCAGCAGGGTTCGTTGGTAGCCCCCGACAGGCTGCGGTTTGATTTTTCCCATGACCAGGCTGTAGACAAGGAAACGCTGGCCGCCATTGAAGCGGATATCAACCAGGCAATTTTGGCGAATTATCCCGTCAAAATTCATTACATGGGCCAAAAAGAGGCCATCGACAAAGGGGCGATGGCGCTGTTTGGCGAAAAATATGGCGATATTGTGCGTACCGTCACCATTGGCGAAGAGGGCAATGTGTACTCGATGGAATTGTGCGGCGGTCTACACGTGGATGAGACCAATGACATTGGGCAGTTCCGGTTTGTGCATGAGGGCGCGGTGGCGGCTGGCGTGCGCCGCGTGGAAGCGGTGACGGGTCGCGGCGCTCAGACGTTGATTGCGGAGCGGTTGGCTGTGCTGGAGCGTGTGGAGCAGATGCTCAATGCGCCGGTGAGTGAAGTGGAAAGCCGTCTGCACAATATTTTGACGGAAAACAAGAACTTGCAAAAGGAGATTGGGCAGTTGCAGCGGCAGGTAGCGCGGTCGCAGTTTGACGGGCTGTTGGCGCAGGTGCAGGAGGTGGCTGGCATTAAGCTGCTGGCGGCGCAGGTTCAGGTGTCTGAAGTGGAGACGATGCGCGAGATGGCTGACTGGTTCCGCGACAAGGCGGGGTCGGGCGTGGCGGTGTTGGCAGCCGTGAGTAATGAAAAGCCCGTGTTTATTGTGACGGTGAGTGATGATTTGATTAAGCGCGGCGTCAAGGCCGGAGATATTGTGCGTGAGGTGGCTCAGGTGGTTGGCGGCGGCGGCGGCGGGCGGCCAAACATGGCGCAGGCTGGTGGCCGTGATGTGGCGAAGATTCCAGAGGCGTTGGCGATTGTGCCGGGGCTGGTGGAGAAGGCGCTTGGATAAGGAAAGAAGTTACACAGAGGACACGGAGGAGGCACGGAGATACACAGAGAGATTTGAGAGAGGTTGCTTATTTTCTGTCTTTGGGAAATCATGGGGTTTTACTCACGTCATGCTGAGTGAAACGAAGCATTCAAGAGGTACGGGATTCTTCACTGCGTTCAGAAAGACACGATTCCCAACAAGTGCTAAAGAATTTTTTCTCTGCTTTTCTCCGTGAATCTCTGTGATGCCTCTGTGTAGCTCTGTGTTTCCGCTTTTACTATGAAAGTTATCCCTCTCGATTCTGACGACGACATTGTATCTATCTGCGACCGGCTGAATTGGGCGGGTGAGAAGCAGGTGTTGCTGGTGCTGCCGGAGGATGGCGGGGTGCTGCGCGAGGGGCTGGATTTGGTGCGGTTGCGCCGTCATGCAGATTGGCGGCGGGTTGAGGTGGGGCTGGTAACGGCCGTTTCCCCCATTAGTCAGCAAGCCAGAGCACTGGGTCTGCCCACTTTTGTCACCGTTGAAGCAGCGCAGAAAAACAGGCGGGGCTGGTGGCGCGGCCGCAGACGCTCTGAAATTGTGGGATTGCCCACCAGTGGCGGCATCACAGCCGCCGATTTGCGCCCCGAGCCGATGGCTTTGGCTGACAAGGAAGAAGTGCAACGGCGTGCCACACCGCTGAATAGTCCCAGTTTGTGGACGATGCGGTATTTGTCGATACTTTTATTTTTCCTGGCGGTGGCGCTGGTCATCGTGGCATTTTCCTACCTGGTTCCGGGCGCAACCGTTACCTTAAGCCCAAAGGTTGAGCCGATTTCTGTGACACAGGAAATCGTGGTTGATCCATTTATTGAAACGGTTGATTACGGCCGTTTTGCTGTGCCGGGTCGTGTATTGCAGGTGGATCAGGCGTGGCAGACGGATGTGGAAACATCTGGTGTGATTGAGGTGCCGAGCGCGTCGGCGCGGGGCAAGGTGGTTTTTGCCAATCGGTTGGAAACGGACGTGACTGTGCCAGCAGGCACACGCGTTGCCACCAGTGAGGGCAGCAATGTGGTTTTCCAGACGTTGGCCGAGGTGATTGTGCCTGGTGTGGCGGGGGGGACGGCGGAGGTGGATGTGATTGCCATTGAGCCAGGTCCGGCAGGCAATGTGGCGGCCAATCTCATCAACAAAATCGAAGGCGCGTTGGAGATTCAGCTTGAGGTACGCAATTTGGAGCCGACTGAAGGCGGCGGCGTGCGTGAAACGCCTGCGGTAACAGCGGCAGATCAGGAGCGTTTACGCTCGCAGGTGCTGCAATTTTTGCAGGCGGCGTCCGTTTCAGAGATGGAAGCGCAGTTGACGGAACGGGAGTTTTTGGCGCGGGATTCGCTACGGGTGGTTACTGTGGACAGCGAGACGTTTTCTCATTTTCCGGGTGAGCAAGCGAACCGGGTGGCGTTGGAAATGCGGGCTGAGGTGGCGGGAACGGCCGTTAACACCACAGATGCTTCGGGTATTGTTTATGAAGCGTTGGCAGCTCAAGTGCCGGATGGGTATACGCTCGTGCCGGAGAGCATCAAGTTTGCCAGCGGTAATGTAATTGGCGTCGATGAAGCAGGTCGCGTAACATTTGAAATGATCGGCGAAGCGGTAGTTGCGCCGGAGTTGGCATTGGCCGATGCCCTGACGGCGATTGCCGGACAAGAGCAAGATATTGCCATTGCTTACCTTTACCAAGAACTACCTTTGCGTGAGATTCCAGAAATTAGCGTGTGGCCGAACTGGTTCAATCGACTGCCATTCATGGAAACACGCATTAAGGCGGATGTGCGGGTGGAGCCGTAGTAAGGCGTAGTGCGTAGAGCGTAGTGCGTAGGGTTTTCTTAACTACGCTCTACGCTCTACATTTGTGAAAACATAAGAATTTTAGACGGAGGAGAATGATGACAGCACAAACTGAAAACACAGACCGAGCAAAGAAAAATCCAGACTTAAAAGGCACAGGGTATGAACTGTTTATCCTGTTGCTATCTGTTGTTTCTATTATCAACCTATTTTTGGTTGTGGTAGGGCCACGGATGGGCATGAGCCAAAAATTGCTAGAGGTCATTTATATTATCAACGCTATCTTGACCATATTTTTTATTATTGACTTTTCTTACCGTATCTTGACGACGGACTCTAAAAAGCATTATTTTTTTAAGAACTGGGGCTGGACTGACTTGCTGGCTTGTATTCCCAATTTCCGCATCTTTAGAGTATTCCGTATTGTTAAGGCGTACCGCTTAATGCGCATTTTTGGCTTTAAAAATATGATGCATGAAATTGTTGATAACCGGGCTGGCAGCGCTCTGTACCTGGCAATATTTGGCATTATTATGGTGGCAGAAATCGCTGGGGTGATTGTCTTATACGCAGAGCTTCAGGACTCCGCTGCCAATATTACCTCCGCTGGTGATGCTGTATGGTGGGTTATGGTCACGTTGACGACTGTGGGTTATGGCGATCAATTCCCGGTGACGGCGACGGGGCGCCTGGCTGGTGTTTTTGTGATGTTTTCCGGTGTGGCGTTGATTGGTGTGTTGGCTAGTTATTTGTCGAGTTTCTTCATGGAAGAACCCACGCCCAGAGTCAGCGAAGAGCAATTGTCTGATGATCCGCAATCTATTCTGATTGAGTTAAAAACTTTGTTGGCGCAGCAGCAAACAGCGCAGGAAGCATTGATGGATAAGGTGTCGGAATTGGAAGTGAAATTGGCTCAGGCTGCCCCACAAGCTGAATAGTGGGTTCGTAGGGAAAGCGGTCGGGTGAAAACGGCCGTTTTGTGGCACAGTAGAACGATATGACTGACGATCCATTCACCATCAAAGGTCGCATCCTGGCGCTTGATTTAGGCGAAAAACGCATTGGCGTGGCTGTTAGTGATGCCACCCGCACCATCGCCCAACCGCTCGACATGATTCTGCGTACTTCCCGTCAGGCAGATTTTGAAGCTATCGGCCGTTTTGTGCAGGAACAGCAGGCTAATATGCTGCTGGTCGGCTTGCCGCTGATGTTGAATGGCTCTGTCGGCGAAAAAGCGGCCTGGGTGCAGGATTATGCGGCTGAATTGCAGCAAACGCTGGATATGCCGCTGGAATTGTGGGATGAATCGTTTACGACGGTGCAGGCTGAAGCCAGTTTAAAAGCGCGTGGCAAGAAAAAACACAAAATACGCGAGAATGTGGATGCAGTAGCGGCGTCGTTTATTTTGCAGTCGTATTTGGATTCGTTGGCGTGGTGATTTTTTACCGTAAAGGACGCAAAGGGCGCAGAGATTTTAAAGGGTTTTCCTTTGCGTTCTTTGCGTCCTTTGCGGTTCAATGGTTTATATGACAAGACGAGAAGACCCCTACAAAAAGAAACCTGGCTTGCTGACGTGGATTGTGCGTTTGGTGGTTTTGTTTGTGGTGGTTGGGGGCTGTTTGGCGGCGACGGTGCTGCTGTATGCGTCTTGGCGCGGGGTGGCATCTGGCGGGGTTCGTATCGAAGGGGGCAATCCCAATTTAAGTGCGCCGGAGCGGTTGTATTTGCAGACGCAGTTGGCGCTGAATGCCGAGGCGTTGGCAGCGCCGGCTGGGTCGGCGACGGTTCCGGTCAATTTTACGATTAATCCGGGGGAAACGGCCGTTTCCATTGCCAATAATCTCAACGCCGCCGGAATGCTGGAGAACCCCGATCTCTTTATCACTTATGCTCACTTTTACGGTCTCGATTCCCAGCTAGAGGCGGGTGAATTTACCTTGTCGCCGGAGTGGACGATTCCTGAGTTGACCCTGACGTTGACGAAGGCGATTGCCCGAGAAGTGGAATTACGCTTCATCGAAGGCTGGCGCCTGGAGGAGATGGCCAACTCGCTGGCGGTTTACGAACCGGCTCAGATTGATGCTGATGAATTTCTAGCGATTGCCAAACGAGAACGGCCGTTTGATCTCTCTCCGTATCCCTTTTTAGCCAGCTTGCCAGAGGGTGCGTCTCTGGAAGGCTTCTTGTTCCCCGATACATATACCGTGCCGCTGGATGCGGATGCAGCCTACCTGATCGACAGGATGCTGAATAATTTTGACGAAAAAGTGACCCCAGCCATGCGTCAAGCGTATGGTGCGCAAGGGCTAAGTTTGTCTGAGGCGGTGACGTTGGCGTCGATTGTGCAGCGGGAGGCGGTGTTGGCAGAGGAACGGCCGTTAATCGCCGGCGTCTTTCTCAATCGACTAGCACAGGGTATGACGTTGAGTGCAGACCCAACCGTCCAGTATGCCGCCGGTTTTGATGCCGCCACCAATTCCTGGTGGAAAGTGCCGCTTTACGTGAGTGATTTGGAATTTGATTCGCCTTACAACACCTACGTCTACACTGGTTTGCCGCCCGGTCCCATTGCCGCCCCCAGTTTGAGTGCGCTGCAAGCCGTCGCCAATCCAACCCCAACCGAATTTATCTTTTTTGTCGCTGATTGTGAATCAGAAATCGCAGGCGACCATAGTTTTAGTGTGACATTTGATGAACATTTGGCGAAAGCGCAGCGCTGCCAATAAATTAAAGATTAAAGATTTAAGATTAAAGATTGCACAAGCCGCCAATCTTCAATCTTTATTCTTTATTCTTTTTTTCCTGACGGCCTGCAACTCCGTTGATCCCGTCGTCAAAGTTGGTCTGGTTGCGCCGTTTGAAGGGGAAAATCGGGCGATTGGGTATGATGCCATTTATGCGGCACGACTGGCGGTGCGGCAGATTAACGAGGCAGGTGGTATTGGCGGGCATCGGGTGGCGCTGGTTGCGCTGGATGACAGCAGCGATACCGATTTGGCTCAGGAAACCGCCGCCGCGCTCGTGCTTGACCCAGGTGTGATGGCTGTGATTGGACATGGTTTACCGCAGACAACGGCCGTTGCCGCCCCCATCTACCGTCAAGCCAATCTTGCACTCATCCCACTGGGACAATCTCCCTTTTTAGCGGTTCCACCTGACTCGTTACCGCCTGAATTCCGCACAGCTTATGAAGCCGTCACCCCTTTTGATGAGACGGCGGGTGAGTATGCCGCTGCTACCTATGACGCCTTCCAATTATTGTGGCAAGCCTTAGAGATCACTGAACAAACTGAGGGAAACATCACCCGTGAGGGTGTCCAAACCGCTCTGAACAGTCTAGAATACCAGGGGCTGACAGGCAAAGTCTTCATACCTTAGCAGTAATTTTATTCACGCATTAACAATCACGCTTCGTGAGGAAATCATGGCAAGACGAATTTTTGGCGTATTTTTGATTTTGTTAGGAATTTGCGGCATTTTGTTGGCAGTGAACGGGGCAAACCTGACTAAACAGGCTGT
>JACSSI010000166.1 GCA_014879345.1 Anaerolineae bacterium
GGGATTGGACACGCTGGTAAACTATTTAGGTGGCATCTTGTGTGTTGGCCTGACGGTATTGGAAAATGAGGGGCGGGAATTGATGTTATGTGCTCAGAGTTATTCTGAGCAGAGCTATAAATATAGGGAATCGTTTGAACAGGTTGGCGCCCGGTTTGAATTGACTGAAATGCCAATGAGTAGTTGGGTGGTAGCAAACGGCCGTTTCCTGCATATTCCTGATATTGCCAAACAACCAACGAGCAGAGCGCAGACACAAGCGGCTGTGGCGGCTGGCATGTGTTCCATTTTATATGTGCCACTGTTGGCAAGGTCAAAGCCGATTGGCGTATTGCACATAGAAATCTGGTCAGAACCACGTGAACTAACGCCGGAGGAAATGCAACTGTGTCAGGGGGTGGCAAATTTGGTGGCGGCAGTGCTGGAAAACGGCCGTTTGCTGGCTGCTGAACGAAAGCAATTGTTGTTGGCACAAACCCTGCAAAAAATGGGCCATCTATTAACATCACAGATGAGCCTGAACGAATTGTATGATCAACTCTTTCTCTTGCTGGCGGAAGTTCTCCCCTATGATAGTGTATCCATTCAACTATTCGACAAAAAAACAGAAAGTGTAAAGTTAGTTGCCGCCAAAGGGTTCCACTTTTCAAGTTTGGATCCGGAATTGTCAAGCAATATTGCCCGCCATAGTCTTAAAAAATTCAGTTCAGGTGATCAAATTTGCATTATTCCTGATACCTATGCCAGCGATAAATGGGTGAAAGCGGCTGGCATTGAGAAGGTTCGTTCCTGGATTGGGGCTTTGCTGCGTGTGAAAGGGGAAGTGGTTGGCATCTTAAATGTCGATAGTTATTCCGTGAACATGTATAAGCAGGAAGATGGTGAGATGGTGGCTGCATTTGCCAACCAGGCGGCCGTTGCCATTGAAAACACAAGGCTTTACAAAGAGACAGACAGGCGTGCCACTGAACTATCCATCCTCCATCAATTGGCGATAGAGACAGCCTCGATTGTCGATTTAGACGAGTTGTTTACCAAAGTAACCAGGGATATTTCAACAGGTAGTTATTCAGAAAACTTTGGGTTTTTATTGGTAGATGAACAAAACGAGATGATGCATCTGCATCAATCTTATCACGGTGTGCCTATTGAAATGCAGCAACGTGCTATCCCACTTGACGACAGTGTATGTGGTTTGGTATTTGAAACAGGTAAACCATTGATTGTTCCTGATGTGAGAGAAGCGCCGCGATATTTAGAATTGTCCCCCGATATGCGCTCTGAAGTTGTTGTTCCCATTAAGATTGGGGCGGATGTTATTGGTGTTATCAATGTAGAAAGCGCAGCACTTTGTGCATTTTCTCAGAGCGATGTTGTATTTTTGACGACATTGGCCGGATTGATTAGCGCCACTGTGGCGCGGCTGCGCGTGGTGCAGCAGTTACAAGCCCATTCAGATAACCTGGAAAAAGAAGTTGCTGAACAGACGGCAGAATTGAAGCTGGAACGAGATCGAACCATCACTATTTTAGAACATGCTGGTGAGAGTATTTTACTGTTGGATGGCACGGCAAAAATTGTATATGTAAACGAGGCAATGGTCAGGCAAAGCGGTTACAGTCGGGGTGAGTTAATCGGGAAGACGCCCCTGTTTTTCAAAAGTGAATTGACGGCTTCGTCTGATTATTCTGAATTTATGAGTATGCTGCTTCAAGGTAAGCCGTGGATGGGTCAGATGGTTAATAAACGGCGTGATGGTTCTTTTTATGATGTGGCGTTGACCATGGCTCCTGTTGCTGCGGCCGAGGGAGAAATCACGGGTTTTGTTGTTGTGGAGTCAGATATTACACGCCTCAAGGAAATTGAGCGCCTGAAAACGGAGTTTGTGGCGAATGTGACGCATGAACTGCGCACGCCTTTGACCAATGTCAAAACCTATGTGACTTTGGCAGAACGGGGACGAGAGGAACAAAGATCGAGATATTTTCAAATTTTGCATCATGAAACGGATCGCCTGACTCAGTTGATTCAAGATTTGCTGGATTTGTCTCACCTGGAAACAGAAGCGCCTTTGCAGGATGTGGCACCAGTTGATTTGGGGCGAATTGTTCAGCAATATGTGGATATTTTTCAGGCGAAGGCGGCACTTAAAGATGTGCGACTGCATCTGGTGGTGGCTGAAGGGGAAACGGCCGTTTCCGTTGAAGATAAACATTTGGGCCAACTCCTCACAAATTTACTGGGTAATGCAATTGCTTACACACCAGAGGGCGGTGAGATTATGGTTGAAGTGGGGCAAAGCAAAACGGCCGTTTCCCCACAAGGTTGGTTTCAGATTACCGATAGCGGCACAGGCATCCCTCCTGAAGAACTGCCGTATCTTTTTGACCGCTTTTATCGAGGCAGCCTGGGTCAAAAAGAAGGAATTCCTGGCACAGGCTTAGGGCTGGCGATTTGTCAGGGTATTGTCAATCGGTATCAGGGCAGCATTGAAATTGCCAGCGAACTGGGCATAGGTACAACGGTGGTGGTGTGTCTGCCAGCCGCAACGGTATCGCTGGAAGGTGGCAGCGTATGATGCAGAATTCATTGCCACGTTCTTTTTTTGCGAGGAGTGCGCGGGTGGTGGCACAAGAACTGCTGGGCAAACAGTTGGTACGGTGCATAAACGGCCGTTCCCTGTCTGGCATTGTGGTAGAAACAGAAGCGTATTGTGACGCTGATGTGCCAGACCTGGCCTGTCATGGCGACCGTGCCAATAAAGGCAGGCCAACGGAGAGAACGGCAGTTATGTTTGGCCCGCCTGGTCATGCGTATGTGTATTTCACCTACGGCGTTCATTGGATGTTCAACGTGGTCACTGGCAAGGAAGGCGAAGCCAACGCCGTGTTGATACGCGCGTTGGAGCCAGTAACCGGGCTGGATGTGATGATTGAGAATAGAAACGGCCGTTCTCCCCTCGAGTTAACCAATGGCCCCGCCAAACTTGCCCAGGCTCTCGCCATCGACAAATCTTTAAACGGGGCAAATCTTTGCGCGGCAGACGGGGTTATATGGTTTGCAGAACCGTCAGCCGATGTGCCAACCCTCGACCCAAATCAGGTTTTAACCGGGCCACGAATTGGGATGGGCAAGACGCCTGAACCCTGGTATTCCATGCCCTGGCGCTACTGGCTGGCAGGAAATCCATACGTTTCAAAATAAACAATCCGCAGATTGCGTAGAGTACGCAGATTTTTCTTCTGAGTTTGCCGAAGGATTTTCCCCGCGTTATCCTCGCTCTCTGCGGTTAAAAACTGGAGAAAGCATGAAATTACTTGAAGGTAAAAAAGCATTGATATTTGGCATCGCCAACAAAAACTCCATTGCTTGGGGCATTGCTCAGGCGCTGCATGAACACGGAGCGGAAATCGGCTTAAGTTACGCCATCCCCCAATTAGAAAAGCGCGTTTCTCCATTGGCCGAGCAGCTTGGCGTAACCTTTGTGGAAATGTGCGATGTTAGTTCAGATGAACAAATCGAAGCGACCTTTGCCAAAGCCGCCGAACATTTTGGTGAAATCGACATTTTAGTCCACGCCATTGGGTTTGCACCACGAGAAGAGCTAGACGGCCGTTATGTGGATACATCTCGTGAAGGGTTCAAAATTGCTTTAGACATCAGCGCGTACAGTTTTGTAGCCTTGAGCCGTGAAGCGGCCAAACTGATGCCAAACGGCGGCAGCATATTGACCCTCACCTACTACGGCGCAGAAAAAGTCGTGCCGCACTACAATGTGATGGGCGTCGCTAAAGCAGCTCTGGAAGCCAGCACCCGCTACCTGGCTGCCGATTTAGGGCCGGATGGCATTCGTGTCAACGCCATTTCAGCCGGGCCGATTAAAACCCTGGCCGCTGCCGGTATCGCCGGTTTCCGCAAGATGCTCACCTACACCGCAGACCGTACCCCGCTGCGCCGCAATGTAGACCAGGATGAGGTTGGGCAGACGGCGCTTTGGTTGTGCAGCGATTTGAGCAGCGGTGTGACAGGTGAGATTGTGCATGTGGACGCAGGCTACAACATTTTGGGCATGTCGGAACCACCAGAGAAGTGGGAGTGAGTTAAGGGCGGGAAATAGAAGCAGATGGATAAAAAACGGCCGTTTCTGGGAGGAAACGGCCGTTTTTATTATCAGCTTAGTCAAAAAAGATCAGTTCTACGCACCAGCCGCCAGCCATTTCCCAAAAGCTAAAATCGTCTGTACCCCATAAATGAATGCAAAAATGCCGATGACCATAGCTGCCCCAGCTAAAATCCGTTTGCCCCGGTTGAATCGTTCCACATCAGTCAGCACCACATACGCGCCAGCCAAAGCATGAAGCAGCACAAAAAACAAAAAAGCAATATCAATCGCTTGCCACAATGGTTGTGCCATACGTTCTGTAATACGGCTAAAATCAATGTGAAAAGGAGGATAATGCACCACAATCATATGAATTGTCATGAAAAAGATGAGAGCCACAGCACTGATTCGCTGAATCCAAAAAGTTTTCATCAGTCAGCCTCCTAATTGCCTTCCAACATGAAAATGATGATAGGCAGACCCCCTGCAATCACCAACAGCGCGGAAACGACAAACACCGCATAAAACATGCTCTTGCGATAATCTGTCACTTTAAACTGGTGGATAATGAGCAGGCGAATACCGTCAAGTCCATGATAAACAACCGCCGCCAACAGCGCCACTTCCAACACCTTGAAAACAGGCGTTTGCACCATATTGAGCCGGGCGTTAAAAACCTCTGGTCCCTGGTTGATTGAGCCGATTACCCACATGTGCATAAAGAGATAAATAACCAAAGCGACGCCAGATACACGTCGTAACACAAAACTGATGAAGCCTGTCGTTTTATACATGATTAGCGCTTTGCCTCCTCCATAACCAATGTCTTTTGCCGCTCTTGACGTTCTTTTTCTAACGCCTGACGTTTCCGAGAAAGGTGGCGTAATGTTTCGATGGCACGAGTGGGATCCAATCCTTTGGGGCAGGCATCAATGCAATTAAAGATGGTATGGCAACGGGCAACCCCATCACCCTGGCTCACATCCGTTAAGCGTTCAGTCAGAATCGTGTCTCGTGGATCGATAACCCGCAGAAAGCTTTTGAGTAAGGCGTGGGGGCCAATGTATTCTTTTGTCATGCCCACGACGGAGCAGGCTGAGTAGCAGGCACCGCACATGATGCATGTTTCTGCATTGTGTAGGGCGGCTACCTCTTCTGGTGTGACACGGAACTCTTTCTCTGGAATGTCTGGAGGGGGCACAAGCCAGGGCTTAACGCGTAGATATTGCTCCCAAAAAGCGGTTCGGTCTACCACCAGGTCTTTGATGATTGGCAAATATGGCAGGGGTTTGATGGTCACTTCGCCTTTGTTGTTTAGATGTTTTCTCAAAGGTTGGTGACAGACCAGCAAGTTACGGCCGTTTACATTCATCGCACAACTGCCACAAATGGCATGGCGGCAGGATTTGCGGAAGGTGACACTGCCGTCTATCGTTGTTTTTATCAGTTGCAGCGCATCAAGCAGCGTTGGATTGTTTTCTAGTGACACTTGAAATGTGTCCAGGTATGGCTTTTTATCAACGTCTGGATTAAAGCGCTGTACTCGCACAGTCGCGGTTTTCATATCATTGCCCATTGCCTTCTCCCATATCGCCAATCAAAAATCCCAAATCGTAAATCCCAAATCGTAAATCCCAAATCGTAAATCGTAAATCGTAAATCGCTAATATTGTCTCTTCTGCGGCGGGAACCGGTCCATATCAATAGTTACATCTTTATAACTGAGCCGTGGCGCATCCGCGCCATTTTTGTGAGCCATTGTGTGTTTGAGCCAATTTTCATCATCTCGCTCTTTGTAGTCAGTGCGGGAGTGGGCGCCACGGCTTTCGGTGCGGGCTAAGGCACCCGCTACAATAACTTCACTGAATGCAACCAGGTGTTGTGTCTCTAAGGCAGCGAGCAGATCGGTATTGAAACGGCCGTTTTTATCCATCACGCCAGCCGTTTTAATGCGCGGTTTCAATGCCAGAATGTCATCATAAGCCTGTTGTAACCTTGTCCCGTCTCGGAAAACACCACAGTTCAACGTCATCGTCTGTTTCAACGTTTCGCCAATTGTCTCTACCGACTCAGGCCCTTCGTTTTCAAAAATAGTTTGAATACGCTGCCGACTGCGTTTTGTGGGATCACCGTTAATGGGATGAAGTTTTGCGCCGTCTTGAATGTATTCAGCCATCGCCTTCCCTGCCCGTTGCCCAAATACGGAAGCTTCCAGCAAACTGTTCGAGCCCAGCCGGTTTGCGCCATGCACACTAACACAGGCGCATTCTCCAGCAGCGAAGAAGCCATAAACTGGCGTCCCCGCTGAATCCGCAATAACTTGACCGTTAGCAGTCGTAGGAATACCGCCCATACTGTAATGGGCTGTGGGTTGAATAGGAATCGGTTCCTCAATGGGATCTTTACCTGTGAAATCAATAGCAATTTCACGCACCTGAGGCAGCACACTAAGAATTTTATCTTTTCCCAGATGGCGCAAGTCTAGGAAAATGCCTTGCTTATCGGAGCCTACCCCACGTCCCTCATTAATTTCCATTTGCTCAGAGCGACTGACAAGATCACGGGGAGCCAATTCCATCTTATCAGGTGCATACTTTTCCATGAAGCGTTCACCTTCACTATTGACCAGATAGCCCCCTTCGCCGCGACACGCTTCGCTCATGAGAATGCCATGTCGGTAAATGCCAGTGGGATGGAACTGTACAAATTCCATGTCCATGAGCGGCACACCCGCTTCATAGGCAATCGCAACCCCGTCGCCCGTATTGGCAAAGGCGTTGGAGGTGATTTTGAAGGCACGACCGTACCCACCAGTGCCAAACATGACAGCCTTTGCGCGCAAAGTGTGCAAAGATCCATCTAGAATATTCATAGCTACCACGCCATGACAAATATTGTCTTCAATGAGGAGTTCCATCACATACCATTCACTATAAAATTGCACCCCATGGCGGAGCGCTTGTTCATGGATGGTGTGCAATAGCACATGGCCGGTCCAGTCAGCGGCGTAGTTGGCACGAGGGGCGCTGTGACCGCCGAACCGTCGTTGGGCAATACGCCCATCTGGTGTGCGGCTGAAGACGCAGCCCATATGTTCATAGTCGTAGATGATGCCTGGGGCTGCTTTGACCATAATTTCAATCGCATCCTGGTCGCCCAACCAGTCTGACCCTTTGATGGTGTCAAACATGTGCAGTTCCCAGCCATCGACCAGTGCTGCGCCTGCTGGAATCTGCTCCAATGGACCACGAGAGCCAGTGTCGGGAACGGGGCGTACATTGTTTAAGGCAGCAGCAATCCCGCCTTGTGCCGCGCCACTGTGGGAGCGAAGTGGGTGGATTTTGGAGAGGACACCTATATTTTTGACGCCACGTTGAGCGGCTGTTAAGGCTGCCCAGGTGCCAGCTAGGCCTGCACCAACAACGATTACATCATGTGTAATAGTTTCTGAATTCATCAGTTTTTTGCCTTTATTGATGGGTAATTATTCAGGTGCGGTAAAACGTTGATAATTGGGTGGTTGGTATGCAGATTAGCGTAAATGGTGGACAAAATATTTGATAGTGATAATTGTCATTGGTGCATAGGATAAATGTCATAGAACGGTTAAATTGATTGTCATATCACAGGGGGAAATTGGAGTGTAATCTGCTTCGTAAGTGTGTGATTTTACGCTAATTATCAGTGATTGATGAGTGCGATGATTAAGGGTTGACAATCTAACCCCATTCGTTATACTCAATTCCGAATTCAAAAATTAACACTCTTATCAGGAGCAACTGAGGGATCGGCCCGATGACGTTGCAGCAACCCCCGTAATTGGGAAGGTGCTAAATCCGACAGCGAAAGCTGGCAGATAAGAGGCAACCAGATAGTTTTGGCAAGCCTCTTGACCCCAGTTAAGAGGCTTTTTTGTTGAAAAAATTTAAGAGAATCAAAGAGGATATTGATCCCTAACAATAATTGGAGGTATTACCCATGACAACAACTTTTATGACCGCCCCGAGCTTACTATTCACATCAGAATCTGTAACTGAAGGACACCCCGACAAGATGTGTGACCAGATTAGTGATGCCATACTTGATGAAATTATGGCACAGGATCCGAATGCACGCGTGGCTTGTGAAACGGCCGTTAAGACTGGTTACGTCATGCTGTTGGGTGAAATCACCACAACTGCATTCGTCAACGTCGATGATCTCGTACGCAAAGTCGTCGTTGAAATTGGTTTTGATGGCAGCGAAAAAGGATTTGACGGCAACACCTGTGGCGTCGTTTCTGCCATTGCCAGCCAAAGCCCAGACATAGCCCAAGGCGTGGATCGCGCCTTAGAATATCGTAACAATGGCAATGAAGAAGCCGCCATCAACGCCGTTGGCGCTGGCGACCAGGGTATGATGTTTGGCTATGCCTGCAACGAAACCGAAGAACTGATGCCATTGCCCATTCACCTGGCACACTTACTCACCAAACGTTTAGCCGACGTGCGCAAAAATGGCACATTGCCCTGGGTTCGCCCTGACGGTAAGTCTCAGGTCACAGTGGAATACAGCTACGGTAAAGTAAAACGCATCCACACCGTCCTCATCAGCACCCAACATGCTCCAGAAATCAGCCAGGAAGATATTCGTGCCCAAATAATTGAGCATGTCATCAACCCGGTTTTACCTGCGC
>JACSSI010000001.1 GCA_014879345.1 Anaerolineae bacterium
TTTTATGCGAACGACATGGCGTGTTGCCATGCTTCATGTGTGGCATCCGCATTAACAAACAAATCCGGGGCATCTGAAGATATCCCACCATCCTATGATCCATTACAAGAGTTTGACACAATAAAGGAGGTTTATTTGGAAAAACAAAAACCCTTACAGCCCGTAAGCGATCCCCTGGAATTAACAGTGGCTGATTTATTTAACCGGCTGGCAGAACTAGGCAGCAAAGCCCGTACACAAGAGAGCATCCAAAAGCATATAGGAGAACGAGCATCTCAGTTTACCTGGGAAACATCCTCTTCAGCCAGTAATCCAACGCAGAATGTCTGAACAGCGATTTGTTGATGTAAAGTGTCAGAAACTATGCGCCCTATACCTATCAAGAGTACAATTCTGGCATGGATGCGACCTGGCTCACAGTAGAAGAAGGAGTTCGGTTAAGTGGCTATCATCCTGATCATCTTCGGAGACTTATTCGCGCTGGTGACGTTGTTGCTGTGAAAAAAGGAAACGCCTGGTGGGTCCAACGTGACTCTTTGGCTGCATATCTAGATGCTGCCAGGCAATCTGATGACAAGCGACGCGGACCAAAACTGGAGGATTAGTTAATTAGTCACTTCTTGACAGTTCTTGTATAATATGTCTTATTGATAAGACATATTATATCTAAAAGACGGACCATGTAATTGCTGGTAACAACTGCATGGTCCTCACCCAACCGCCAAACAGGTCTTGGCAATGGGCTGAACCAATTCTAACATAATTGGGCGACCCAACGCATATCTGCAATGGGTTGCCCAATTTTGTTATTGGGGAACTAAACAGCCCTGCTGCCCTGTTACCTGGCGGTAGGGCTGTTTAGTTTTTGGAGGTCCCATGAAAGAAAAGGTTCAGATAGGCGTCAGCATTCTTGCTCTACTCGCCTTGCTAACTTACACGCTGGTACATACCGGTGGTTTGTTAGCCCGTTACGTTCAACCACCAGTGATTGGCTACGTGGCTGCCTTTGGCATCGAAGCAGCCGTTGTCAGTTTATCACTGCGAATTGGTGAGCTACGGCGCAGTAAGCAATCAACCGGATTTTTCTTGTTTGTTCTAATTGCCGTCGTCATCGTGTCGGCTGTGGCCAATATCGCAGAAGGGTTTACGGCCGTTCAGGGTGAACGGCTGACCACCCAAACCATTCGTCAACTAGATCCAATTCAAGCGTTCATCGGTTTGGCCGCTACTGGACTGGTTTCATTGATTGTGCTGGCGTTGGCCGAAATAATTGGGACGGATGTGGAAACGGCCGTTCAACAATCTGCCCAACAGCGGAAAATCCGGGCCGTTCATGCAAAAGACAAATCCATTCCCACTGCGGAAACAAAAACCAAGCCAGTGTCCAACACAGCAGAAACGGACAGCATCGAACGGGCACGTATCGCCAAAGCGGAAAAGGATACCAACAGCAAAACGAAAGCCGTAAACGCCTTGTTGGTTTACCTGAACGACAATCCTCAAGCCAGTTTGTCAGATATTGGACAGCAGATTAACCGTTCTAAAACGACCGTGTCCAGCTACATGCACGAACTGGAACGGAACGGCCGTTTACAACGGAACGGTGAAGGCTGGCAAGTTTTATCATGAAATCGTTCGGCGCCGTTCTCCTGTTACTCTGCCTATTGTGTCTGTTAGTGTTCAGTCTGAGTGTAGGAAGCGTCGGAAAACACGCTGTAGACGCCTGGGCCGAACAGGCTGGACAGCCTGACAGTGTCACAGACACCGTCAGGCAAAGTCGCCAAACCCCGCCCATTGAACCGGTCTATCGTACCAACAGAGCCTGGTTTGGCGCAGGTTTGTTGGCCCTGGTGGTGCTGGTGATTGGTGCAATGCTCTTCATGATGCATGGTGGCACTGAGTTCTTACGGCAGTGGCGATTGACCCGGAAACGGCCGTTTTCTCGCCAACAGCATACCCCTCAACAAGTACCTTACCCGATCAACTGGCCAGAGTTGCCCCACGTACCCACAGTACGCTATCTGCCGGAGGTGGACGATGAACAAGTTGTGGATTCTTGGGATTAGCCTGTTTTTGCTGGCTGCCTGCAACACACCGCCTAATGGCGGGCATATCTTGACTCCTAATGCCGGGGCAACTTTATCCGCTGCCGAAATCGTCCATCAGCAAGCGGTCAACGCCGCCACGGCTCAAGCTGTTGAGTTGGTCCGGCAGTCGGCACAGGCCACCCAGCAAGCCTTAGTCGTGACGCAAGCAGCCGAGGTTATCGCTACTGGTACAGCCCAAAGCATCACCCGGGCACAGACAGCCACGGCTGAGTCGATGGCAGTTCAGGCCACCGTGCAAGCCCTGGCTAATCAGGCAACATTATCCTCTATCGCTGCCAATGCCACCGGAACGGCCGTTGCTCAGGCTGCGATCGTTGAGCAACACCTGATAGAAGACGAAGCCCACCGCCTCGCCTTGCAGCGCCAATCCGAAATCGCCACGCTGGAATACAGGCAAGCCATGAACCGGCTAAAACCATTGTTGTGGGGCGGTCTGGTTTTCGCATTCATCATCCTCGCCGCTGGAATTGCTTACCACCTGTACCAACGATCTCGCCCGATCACCGTCGCCGATGTCAACGGCCCGCGTGTTTTGATTCCGGCCAACAGTTGGCAAGTCCTACCAGCGCAACGAACACAACGCGCTTTGCCAGAGTTATTGGGGCCAGGAGAAACGGCCGTTCGCCCCATTCCGCTCCCTTCTCTAGACCATGGACATGTCCTCATCGCTGGCGAAACCGGCAGCGGCAAAAGCACAGCCATGTTAGCCATTTTGCAGCACCGCCGGCAAGTGGTCATCCTCGACCCACACGATACCCCAGGCAATTGGGGCAGCACGCAGGTCATCGGCGGAGGACGAGACTTCGAGAGCATCGGTCTCTATTTGCAGCAGATGCGTCAATTGCTCAGCAAGCGTTACCGCCAGCGAGCACAAGGCGCCACCCAATTCGAACCACTAACCGTAGCCACCGATGAAATGCCCGCTATCGTCGCCGCTTTAGGGCAACGAGTAGATGAAGTATGGCGCGAATGGTTAAGGGAAGGGCGTAAAGTGGGGCTGTTTTTTGTCGTGTCCACCCAAAGCACGCGCGTTAGAACCCTGGGTATACGCGGCGAAGGCGATTTACTGGAGAATTTCAACTACGTTTTGCTTCTTGGCAAGTTAGCCGTCGCTCAATACCCGGATCTGACCCAACGCATGGAATGGCCGGCCGTCTTGCGCACCAATCGGGATATCCGCCCTGTTATCATTCCAGTCGAACGTTCCTCAACTGACAGACCAACTAACACATCCCCCCTCTTTATTGCGCCAATGCCACAATCATCCGGCTATGCCGATCCCAATAACCTCACCGAAGCTGTCCGCGAACATATCCGACAATTAGCAAAAGAACTACCCAGTCAAAGAGCAATAGAAAGAACCGTATTTGGCTATACAGGAGGTGCTGCCTACCAGGCAGTCAAGGAAACCTTAGATGCTACTACGGACCAACACATATGATTTCTCGCTACGGTAGTAGCATAGTAGCGCCGCTACACACCTATAGCAGCGCAAAACTATAAGCAAAATTTCAGAAAGGAGAAATTTGATGAGCAAACTTGCAGCAATTTATGTAAGAACATCTTCCGAACAACAAGGCGAAAGAGTAAGTCCAGGGGAACAAGAACGTGATTGCCGTTTGCTGGCCGAACAGCAAGGGTTAACAGTCGTAGGTGTATACCGCGACATCGAGCGGTATCGCGCCAAGAAGCGCCTAGTCGACCCTTCGGGTAAGCGCACGGATCGCCCAGGCATGAACGCTATGCTCAAAGACGCAGTTGCAGGAAAGTTTGACACCATTCTAGCCTGGAAAGAAGATCGACTTTATCGAGGCCTGCGGGCTATGTTATATGTGCTCGATGTTGTGCAAGATCAGAAAATGACGATTTTGCTAGCACGAGAAAATTTCGATCCCAAAATGGCTCCTGTAAAAGCCTGGGTCGCCGGTATGGAATTAGATTCATTAAACGAAAGAATGACTATGGGAGTTAAAGCCCGTTTGCGAGCCGGTAAGGCCAATACCGGACAAGATCGATATGGATATCAACGTGTTGATGAAAAAATCTTCATCGTTGAGGAAGAAGCCAAATGGGTGCGCAAGATTTTCCAATGGTATAATAATCGAGTGTCCATGATGGAGATCCGCCGACGGCTTATCGAAGCGGGCGCTCCTCAAAAAGGCTCAACTAAACCGAGGAAAATTGAATGGGCCATAACCAGCATTCAGGGTGTACTGAAAGCCGCCTACGAATATTCGCACGGTATTAAAGTGCAAACCCGCGCTGGAGAAGCCTTTGAAATCCCTGTCGAACCAATAATCTCTATTGAAACGTATCAACGGTATTTGGAAGTCAGAGAATCAAACAAATCTTATCCGGCGCGCAATGTCAAAAACGATTATCTAGTGGGTGGATTGATCTATTGCCAATGTCCGCGAAAATGGGGTGCCCGGGGTAGTTCATACAAACATGGAAATAAGCGACGTGATTACCCAACCGGCGTTTACTATTGTGGTCAACGTCATGCAGAGGTAAGACATGCCCATTGTCCAAAAACAATTGGCAGTAAAAAGGCAGACGACTATGTCTGGTCGAAAATTGTAGAGGTCTTAAACAATCCTGACGTATTAATTACCAGAGCAAGACGTTACGTGGAAGAACTGTGCCAGAAAACAGAAACGGCCGTTACCGAACAAGATGCTTTGCAAACAGAATTCGACAAACTCCTTTCGGAGCGGCAATGGATCATCACACAAGCACGGAAAGGAAGAATCACTGAAGAAGATATGGAACAGCAGTTGGCTCAATTAACGACACAAGAACAGTACCTGAAAAACGAACTGGCTGCCTTCGGCGCTATCCACGAGATGCGATTGCTGGAGAATTGGGAAAAAATTGCCGTAGAGTACCTGGCAAACTTACATGCTGGTCTTGGGTCCCTCAATGAAACACCAACTACTGATGAAGAAAAAAAGGGGCAATTTCAACTGAAAAGGGAAATGGTTTTGATGTTAGTAGAAAAAGTGCTGATTAAAGAAGAGAGGAAGATGGAGGTGATTTTCAAGTTAGATGTGTTGTCGCTGTTGGGATTACATATCGACAACACATCTAACGGCAATGGTGGATCAAACGTTAATTCACAACTGGCTCAAAACAAATTGGTCGGAACTTGTAACCGTAAACGATCATCCCTTCCTCGCCATCGGTTCGCAGTTTGCGCGTGACCATTTCCACTGGCATCCCAATGTAGGCTTCATCCAGAGCCATATCCGTCAATTGTGCGGTGACAATGGGCCCTTCTTCCAATTTAATCAAGGCCACCTGATAGGGGGCATTGTGTTCAAAACCGGCTGGTGCGTCATAGATAGTGGTATAAGAGAAAACTTCACCTAAACCAGTGAAGGTATATAGTTCTTGAGCCGGTGCTTCACATTCTAAGCAAACATCACGGGGCGGAAATAATTTAACTCCACAAGAGTCACAGGTCTCCCCCACTAATTCATATCGTTGTTTTTGTAATCGCCAATGGCGTGAAACTTCCATTATTATTTTCCTATCCTCCGAATAATTACGAAGATTTAAATTTTCGTTTTCCTAATGAACTAAGAGTTTCCAGTAGTGTATTATGCACACTTTTGCTTTCATTCCCTGCCAGAGTACAGGCAAAATACTGTCAAAAGCTATCATTGGTATAAAAAAGCGTTATTTGTTCATGTTTTGTTAATAATTAGCACAACTATCGCACATTAGTCGCGGATTTGCAAAATATGGGTAACGGCCGTTCCCCCACTGCCGCCTATATTCTGAGCCATGCCGATTTTTGCATCGGCAATCTGACAAGCACCCGCCTGACCGCGTAATTGACGCACCACTTCGACAATTTGGTACATGCCCGTCGCGCCACCTGGATTGCCCCGTGCTTTAAGGCCGCCAAATGTGCTGATGGGTAAACGGCCGTTTCTTGCAATCTCCCCATCCCGAGCCATCTGCCAACCCTTGCCCCGTTCCGCAAAGCCAGTCGCTTCCAGAGACAACGCCGCCATAATCGTGAACGAATCATGCAGTTCAAACAGGTCAATGTCATCATGCACCACGCCTGCCTGTGCCATCGCTTTCTGCGCACTCAACTCAGCCGCCTTCAACCACAATAAGTCGCGCCGATCATGCAGCGCAAACGCATCCGTGGCAATCGCCGAGCCAACAATTTCCACCGGCTGTGGCACCATGTCCATCGCCCGTTCCTTACTTGTCACAATAACGGCCGCTGCCCCATCAGCCAGGGGTGCCATATCAAACAGACTCACCGGATCAGCCACCAGTGGCGCAGAAATAAAACTCTCCGCCCGCAGCCGATTGCGGAACATCGCCAGCGGATTATCCGCGCCATTGGCATGAGCATTCACACTAAAACCAGCAAAATCCGCCAATTCTACGCCATGCTCATACATATAGCGCCGCATAATCAACGCTCCCATACCGGCCGTTGTTAACCCCTGCATCATTTCGTAGTCGGTATCAAGACCCGTTGCCAGGGCGCGTGTGACAGAAGCGCCTGTCTGGTCTGTCATTTTCTCCACACCTACAGCCAGCGCCGTTTTCACCATGCCGCTTTTCACAGCCAACACCGCTTGTCGCAGCGCCGCGCCACCAGACGCATCAGCCGCCTCCACCGTCACCGCTTCAATGCCGCGCATCCCGGCAAAATCTGCCACCAATGCGCCCAAATGGTTTTGCTGGCTCAGTTCACCAGCCAGCATATTGCCCACAAACAGAGCATCCACCTTACTTACGTGAGCATCATCCAGCGCCGCCTCAATCGCATACCACGACAGATGACGGATGGAGGTTTCCCACATTTCTTTCACTTCGGTTTGGCCTACGCCAATAATTGAAACATCCATACTGACATTTCCTCGATTATCTAGTGCGTAGTGCGTAATGCGTAAGCCGTTTAACGCTACGCAATACGTACTACGCACTACTGTTTATAGTTTTAATTTATCCCGATAGCGGGTATAGGTGGCGTAATCAATTTCCGTGCGGCGGGCGATATACCCTTCCGTAGAAATGGCACGGCCGCGCACTTCTGGCAGTTTTTCGGTGACTTGCAGATCGAAGGCGTCTGAACCGGCGCCAGAGCCATAGCTCACCATCAAAATGCGGTCGCCCGGTTTGGCAATATCCAGAATGGCCGTAAGACCAATCATCGTGGAGCCAGAGTAGGTGTTGCCAATGCGGGGACTGAGCAGCCCGGGCGCAATTTTTTCAGGCGTAAAGCCTAACGATTTGGCGGCACGCTGCGGGAATTTGGCATTAGGCTGATGAAAGACTGCCCAGTCATAATCGGCGGCTGTGCGGCCAATAGCGTTCATCAGCATCTCAGACGCGCCCATGACGTGTTTGAAATAGGCTGGCTCACCCGTAAAACGGTCGCCATGCGAGGGATAGTCTTCATGCGCCCGTCGCCAGAAGTCGGGCGTATCGGTGACAAAGGAGTAGGAGCCGTTGATAATGGCAACCGATTCGTCGGCTGGGCCGATGAGGGTAGCCGCGCCACCAGCCGCTGCTGTGTATTCCAGGGCATCGCCCGGACGACCTTGAGCGGTGTCCATACCGATGCTCAAGGCATAACGCGCCATACCAGAGCCAACGAAGGCAATCGCAGCCTGCATCGCTTCGGTGCCTGCTTTACAGGCGAATTCCCAGTCAGCAGCCTGGGTATTTGGCACAGCGCCAATTGCTTCGGCAACGGTGGTACTGGTTGGTTTGACGGCGTAGGGGTGGCTTTCGCTGCCTACCCAGACGGCGCGGATCTCTTGCGGATTGATTTGGGCGCGTAACATGGTGTTGCGTGCCGCTTCAATCGACATGGTGATCACGTCTTCGTCCAGGCCATTGACTGCTTTTTCTTTGACAGGCGAGCCACCGGTGCCACCCGTCCACATGCGCGAGATTTCCTCGCCTCTAATACGATAGCGTGGCACATAAGCGCCATACCCGACGATGCCAACGGGTCGGTCGGGTTTCATGAGTCCATCTGAGGGGTTGTAGTTGTTCATGTTTCCTCGTAGTGCGTAGTGCGTAGTGCGTATTTCGTCGGATTACGGAATACGCACTACGCACTACGATTATTTATTAAGTTCCGCGAGAATTTCCTGGGCGCGGACGCTGTTGATTTGTTTGTCTGCAATCATACGTTCGGTAATGACTGGTACTTGCTCGGGGGTGGCGCCGGCAGCGGTGGCAACCTGACGGGCGTGCAAGCGCATGTGGCCTTGTTGGATGCCGACGGTTGAGAGGGCTTTGATGGCGGCCAAATTTTGAGCCAGGCCCACACAGGCCAGCACTTGGGCCAGTTCTTGGGCAGAACTGACGTTTAGGATTTTCATGGCGACTTTGGCGGTGGGATGCACTTTAGTCGCGCCCCCGACTGTGCCAACGGCCATCGGCAAGGTGATTTCGCCATAGAGGTCGCCGTTTTCGTTGACGTGCCAGTCGGTGAGGGCGGTATAACGGCCGTTTCTCGCCGCATAAGCATGAGCACCCGCCTCAATCGCCCGCCAGTCATTACCCGTTGCCACTACCACCGCGTCAATACCGTTCATGATGCCTTTGTTGTGGGTGGCCGCCCGATAGGGGTCTACGATGGCGAAGGCGTTGGCTTCAGCGATGCGCTGGGCCGCTTCTGCGCCAGAAATGCCGTCCACTGCCAGGGCTGCTGCGGGAATAACGCCGCGGGCGGTGGCGGTGCGCTGGTCGGCCAAATTGGAGAGAATGCGCAGTAAGGTGCGTCCGCCAGTTAATTCAGCGATGCGAGGGGCCATCAGTTCCAATGCCGTATTGACGGAGTTTGCGCCCATAGCATCACGGGTGTCGTAGAGCAGGTGGACAATCAACATGGGACCGACGGGTGAATCGGGAAACGGCCGTTGTTGAATATCCCGTGCGCCACCACCCAGCCGAAGCATCAGGGCATCACTGCTGTTCGCCAGTTCCATGAGCTCATCTTTGTGCGCTTCGAGGGTGGCAATGGCCGCCTCCATATCAGGCACGTCCAGCACCTGAATCTGCCCAATCATGACCGGATCGCTGGCTTCTGTGTGGAAACCGCCACCGGCACGAATCAATTTGGCCGCATGGCTCAACGCAGCTACCACACTCGGCTCTTCTACCGTCATGGGAATGAGATAGTCCTTGCCGTTTATCTGAAAGTTAGTGGCAATTCCCAGGGGCAATGCATAAGTGCCCACAACATTTTCAATCATGAGGTCTGCTTGTTCTGGCTGCAAACCTTTTCCGTTCAAAACAGCTTTTTCATCAGCAGAAAGTTCTGCCCATTTAGCTATTAGATCAGCTCGATCTGTAACTGATTTTTTGTAAAACCCCGGTATACGTGATGATTGACTTGTCACAATCCACTCCTTTTCAAAACAATCCCGCAGGTTTTGGGCTGCGGGAGACTGTTTTAGATTTAGTTTCACGTGTAAAACATCTTTCGCAAAGGAAAGGTATGTATTTATATCTTTGGTTTGCTGTCAAAAGCTATCACAACCTTTTTTCAGCAGTATTTGAAAGGGAAAATGAAGTGTGAATGAACAGTACATGTTGCTTGACCCCTGATCTATCCTCGGGTAGCATTCTGACTATGAAATCGACTTCTCAAGCTGGTCTTATCCTTGTTTTAATTATGTTTATTATCGTTTTGGCGTCGCTGTTTTGGTTTTTGTACAGTGATTATGATGCTGTGCGCGAACAGGCTGACAAGGCTAACTCCCGAGCAACTCGAGTAGCAGTGATGGAAGAGGAAGCAGGTCAACTCCGTGCTGAAGCAGACCAAATCCAGGCGACCCGGGCTGTATTGGAAGGTGAATTGGCAACGGCCGTTTACAGCCAAGAAACACTAGAACAAGAATCAGTCAACGATCAACAAACCATTCAAGCGCTGGAAACCAGAGCCGCCGGACAAGTTTCTGGAGACAGTATTCCGGAAGTCATCATTATTTCCCCGACAAATGGTGCCAGCGTTAACCTGGCAGACTCTGTTGAGGTCGTTGTAGCTGCTTTTGACCCAAATGGCATTCGCGCGATCAACCTCGTGTTTGACAGTAATCCGCCTCTGGAAATTCTGGTTGGTGGCGAGGTGAGCAAAATTGTACGTGAACCGTGGCCCATCTCTGATTCAGGCGAACATACGGCAGTGGTAACGGCCGTTAACAGCAACAATATCTCCAGCCAAACCACCTCCATCACCATCACCGCTGAAAACAAACTGACCAGTCAGCAGATTATTGATGAAGTTACCAACATCATCGGCCCCTTAAGCACTGAGGAAAATGCCACCAACGAAATTCAAGTTTCAACAGAAGGGAGTGAATTTCGTGCTGAAATCACCCCCCTCCTCTTGCAAGCCTTTGACTTTGCCGCAACGCCAGACGTGGAAAATGGATTGGATTGGGGTGTTTATTGCGAGGCGGCTTCAGGTCAAAGTTTAGCCACAGCCACCTCCTCTCAAGAAGCAATCGACTCTCCAGCAAAAGAATTAGCACTGGTGCAAGCCACTATCCGTGAATGGCAAGAATCACAATACCAATTCAGCCAACAATTAGCAGAAGCACCTCATGATGATGCCCGCGCTGCCCTTTGCGCCTTAGCCGCCGGGCATGAACGCTGGGTGATGGAAGAATATATCAAACGCGCACCAGAAGAGAGACAGGCCCTACTTACCGACAACTTAACCCCGCTGACAGGAGTGGACAACAGCACTGTTTTGGCCGCACAGCAAACGGTTGGCACCACCTATGGCCCTGCCTTTTTCAAGGCCATCGTGGATTCTACGGATACAACGGCCGTTCTCAATGCCTGGAATCGTCCACCACAATCGACTGCGCAAATCCTCAATCCCCCTGACTATACAGCAAACAACGCCCCGCAAGATGTGCTGCTACCCGATCTCACAACCTTTCTGGGTGACGACTGGAATCCCGTGGTCACAAATGTATTGGGGGCATTCATGTTGCAGAAATATTTGGAGAATTACGGAGAAACGACTGAAATAGAAACGGCCGTTTCCGGGTGGCAGGGCGACAAATACAGTCTCTATCAACAGGGTGAAAATGGGCCAATCCTGCTCGCCTTGCACATCAACTGGGCGGCAAACGAGGATGCGCAGGAATTTGCAGCCGCCTATGAAAGGTATGTAAACGGCCGTTTCTCAGGCACAGTCTACCCTGTAGAAAGCCCTGAAAACAGCAACTGCTGGCGCGGCACTTCCGCCGAAACAATCTGCATCTTCACCGCTGAAACCCAGACTGTCATCGTCAGAGCGCCAGAAGATAATTTAGCTGTAACTACCTTGGCGGAAATGATAGAACCTTAATCCCCAGAACGTTTCGCCACCCGATTATTAATCACCTCTGCCATACGATTCATCATCGTTGCTAAAGGCGATTTAGCCGAAGTCAACGTCAATGGCACCCCTTGAGACAGCGCCCTGGCTTGATTGGGATCAAAGTTAATCTTAGAGGCCACACGAGCATTTAAACCTTTCTCCACAGTAGCCTGAGGAATTTGAGAATCAACCTGCACCTGATTGAGAATATAACTCTTCTGCTTAAACTTAAGATTAGATTTTTCCAGAAGACGGTTCAACTGAACGGCCGTTTGCACAGAAATCACATCAGGTGTCAAAACATGGAGTGCAATATCCACCCGCTCCATCATAGCCATAAACGCAGGCCCAAACAGCCTGGGTACATCAATCACCATAAAAGCCGACTGCTTTTGCAACAAATCAATCACCTTTGCTGCCATTTCAGGAGACGGCTCCGTAGCTAATTGAGGCACTTGCGGCGCAGCCAACAAGCGCAGCCCAGATGGATGAAGCGTCAAATTACCCTTAAGCGCCAACCAGTCTAAATCTGCCAAAGGCGGCAAATCAAGCCAGGAATGTCGCAATTGCAAACGCAAATGCAAAGCCACCTGTCCACCAGAAGGCGAGAAATCAACAAGACATACCTCTTGTTGAGATATTCGTCGCAAAGCACTGGCTAAATTCACCGCCAACGTCGTCTGCCCCACACCACCTCGTAAACCAAACATACCAATAATAACGCCCCTATCTGGCATCATCTTTTGGTTTGGTTGAGAGAGCAATTCATCAACCTTTTCAATTAACTCCTGTGAGGTAACTGGCTTACTCAGATAATCATTTGCCCCGCTTTTTAGCGCCGTTTCACGATCAATTTCCTGCGCACGTGCCGTCAAAATCAAAATCGGCAAATTTTCCAACCCCTTGTTGGCACGAATGTCACGAGCAATGTCATGCCCGCTCATACCAGGCATCATCACATCTAACACCAGCAGATCAGGTTTGTCTTCCTTAACCGCTTGCAGCCCTTCGACAGGATTACTTATCAGCCTTGTGCTGTGTCCACCACGCTCCAGCATCAAGCTAACCATTCGAAGCAACTGTTCGTCATCGTCGATTATAAAAATCTTGGCCACACTGGGGTCTCCTTAATATGAATGCGCTAAAACGAATCGTACTCCTCTCCCATACACTGTCTACCCATTACATCATAAGCCATTCCCGATATTTATCAAGCAGTCAAAACAAAATATCCGTGAATTCCAACATTAGCCGTCAAGACAAAAGATACCAATGCGATCCTTTTGCACCAGAATCAGGTCACCACTATATGAAATTTGTGGGTACAAAGATGCCAATGCCTTCGCCGAAAAGACTAATTGGTAACGGCCAACGGATTGCACCAAAATCTCCCGCGGCGCAACCTTGCCATCATGCATGATTTCACCAGATATTTCAAAGGATGGTACGGTTAAAAATACACTTAATGCCCGGCCACGTGTATAAATAGAACGGCCGTGTTGCGTTCCCACTGGAATCCCTTCACGCCGATCTTGCAGCACGATAAAGTTAATATTGTCCTTGCTGAAAGCTGCTACTTTATAATGCGTTACAATTTCGCCAGGTTGATGAATTCGAGAAATATAGGCATCTTTCAACTCTAAAAAACTTGAGCTTGGATTTGCCAGTTCAGCATGAATACCACCAGCCCCAACCAGAACTCGCCCCGTAACCCGATAAGCATCTGTAAACATATCCATGTGGATCAATTGGTTTCGGCCAAAATGTGTAGCACCCATGATGGTATCCTTTTTATTTTCTAGGTTAATCCACGCAATTTATGAAATCTGGTCCATTCTTCCATATTCCAGGCACGTCCAATTTCTGGATTTTGTCTGATAAATGCTTGATCCACAGGCATTGTTGAATATTCGCCGCTATTTGTCAATTCCACAAGAAGTTCCTGGAATAATTCTGTTAACATAGCAGCCCGCATCTTGTAGCCCGTTTCGTCTAAACTGGGCGTATTGGCAGCGATTAACACCTTTTTCTCGAAATTGTCAGGCAGCCAGGGCAAATTTAATAGTTCTTGCATCTCTCGATTGCGCCAAATTTGCCACTGCCGGTTATAGGCAAACAATGCCTGCACCAAATAGCCATATGCCGCACTTAGCCTGTCAAATGCAATGACGGGGCCATAATTATGCCATTTCTGCAAAGGGTCTGACCATGTTAGATGCTGATCTAGCCAAATCAGGGCTTCATCGAGGCGCTGCTGTCGAATCTCATCAGGATATGCCGTTTTTTGAGCGATAAGGGCGGCTATTTCCCCCGAAGGATCATACGCTATCCAGCCCACACTCAGTTCGGCACGATTACCTTCAGGCCACGCAAAGGCAGGTGCTGACCATTCGGCTAAATGGCACCGTGCAAAATCAAGTTGAAGCCCATTGGGGATTTTTTTGTCGGTAAAGATGCTGTGAAAAGTGTTGTCGGCCGGATTCCAAATAGATTCGGCCGGCACAATAAATAAATCGTAGGGGTCTAAAAAAATAACGGCGTCAATGTCAGAATCGGGGTGCATTTGTCCAGAAGCCATGCTGCCGATACCGACAACCCCCTTTACGGCTTCTTCGGGGGCAAGAATTTGTTCGATGAATTTTAATAATTGTTGACGTTTTTCCTCAGTCGCTGGGGTCATGCTTTTGGACTCGCGTCAATGAATGGTAATTCAGAGATTAATATAGTTTCTGTCTGGATATGACAGTCGGGAGTGACCTGTTTAGTCACAATAAATATGATGGCAAAACGGCCGTTTTCCTCAACAATCACTCCGCGTAGAAAGCCAACTCACCTGTTCATCCACTTGCATAGGAAGCCGTGCTGCCCGTCTGTTCTCCAGACTGCTTTCTAGCTCTTGCAGCAGCCGTTCAATATGAATCAAAAATGCAGGTTCAAACTGAACATGCCCGCAAATGTCACAGGCCAAAGCGGGTGAATTTGGCATGACCAGCATCTGATCATCTACCCAATACAAATAGGGTGCCTTCACTGAGTGGCATCGCCCAATACGACAGACTTCGCAGCTTCGCAATTCGTGGATCATCCGTTCGCTTCTTTCACAATAGCTACACCGGCACTGGCGCCAATGCGCGTAGCACCAGCCGCAATCATAGCCAAAGCATCTTGTAAGGTGCGCACGCCGCCGGCCGCTTTCACACCCATATCCGGGCCAACTGTTTGGCGCATTAACGCCACATCTTCTACGGTAGCGCCACCTGGGC
Source organism: Anaerolineae bacterium (assembly GCA_014879345.1). Taxonomy (GTDB): domain Bacteria; phylum Chloroflexota; class Anaerolineae; order Promineifilales; family Promineifilaceae. The sequence goes on from JACSSI010000001.1 coordinate 14,739, forward strand.
CAAACCCGGTGGAGGTTTTTACAAAGTCAGCGCCAGCCGCTTGAGAAAGTTGGCAAGCAATGACTTTTTCTTCATCGGTAAGTAACGCGGCTTCGATGATGACTTTTACAATGGCACCACCTTCATGCGCTGCTTCTGTAACGGCCGTTATATCATCCAGCACCGCTCCATAATTTTTTGATTTAAGCGCCCCAATGTTGATAACCATATCAACTTCTGTAGCGCCAAGCCCCACCACATCTTGTGTCTCCAAAACTTTAGCCGTCTGCGTGGTAGCCCCAAGCGGAAAACCCACAACCGTGCAGGTATCCACACCAGAACCCTTCAGCAGTTGGGCACACAATTTAACGTGAGTCGGGTTGATACAGACTGAAGCAAAATGATTTTCCTTTGCTTCTGCACACAGTTGGATAATTTGTGACTGGGTGGCATCGGGCTTGAGCAGCGTGTGGTCGATGGTACTGGCTATATCTATTTCTTGAGCAGCTTTCTTTAATTTTGTCATGGTTCTCGGCCGTTATGAACTTGTATCTCTATGAAAATGTGGCACAGTCTCCCAATCAGATGGGGGCCAATAAATCAACATCGCTTTACCAACAATATGGTCTTCCGGCAAAAAAGACCAGGAGTGAGAATCGCTTGAATTATTTCGGTTATCGCCAAGGACAAAATACTCACCTTCCGGCACTACACCATTATACGTATAACGAGGTGCTTCACGAATGTACGGCTCATCCAAGACTACCCCATTCACCATCACCATGCCATCCCTAACCACAACCGTATCACCAGGGACACCAATCACCCGTTTTATCAAGTTCAATTCACTGGCTGGATGATGAAAGACAATCACATCACCCGCCACTGGATCATCCACATAATAACTGAAATTGTTAATGATGAGGTATTGACCATCTTGGAGCGTCGGATTCATACTACTGCCATCAATTCGATAGCGTCCCACCAAACTGTTGACCATCCAAAAGATAAAAAACGTCAGCAGCAACGTTTCAATAATCTCCCGTACAACCACTTCTGTAGATTGACGATGCTCCCGCACCGGAGTTGCATTGCCAAGCGAATTAGTGACAGTAGAGTTAGATTGCGAACCAGATTCAGCAACAGCCATAAAATTTACCTATTATGGAGTAAAAACCACTCCTGAATTTTCAGATTATAGTGGAGCAAAATAGCCTACGCAAACCCACCCTCAATTATGACCCTTTGATTCCAGTACAGAAGTAATATTTCCCGGTAATTTCACAAACAAAATGAGGATAAGAAGTATCAACTACCTCCTATCCTCACTGCCCCTACTTTACATCTTCGATGCCCTTGATCAGTTTCATGAATAGTTAATCATATTTTGCTTACAACGCATATAAAAACACAATGCTTCACCATACCTGTCCCCGCCAAAACAATAAAATCATGAAGAATCCAATTTACTGCTTGCACACCCATCAGGGCAAGGCTATAATCCCATCCGCGTTGGGTCATTAGCTCAGCTGGCAGAGCACTGGACTTTTAATCCATTGGTCGCAGGTTCGAATCCTGCATGACCCACCACCAAAATGAAAGGCAGAAGAATGAAGGGTTACACCTCCAAACTTCTGCCTTTCTGCTATAACCACCACATGACAATCAGAACCCTATGAAGCGAAACATTTATTTAGAAGATATTCCTCTTGACGACGCGCAAGCTGTTTTACGCAATGCTCTGGCAGAGATTGGTCGCTGGCAGCCGCTGCCGGTTGAAATCATACCGGTTTCTGAAGCAAACGGCCGTTTCACAGGAACGGCCGTTTGGGCAAAAATCTCAGCGCCTCATTACCATGCCAGCGCGATGGATGGCTACGCCCTCCGCGCTCGAGACAGTGAAGGCGCCACCGAAACCAATCCCATCCACCTGACACTAGTCGATTCACCCGAAGATGCGGAGCGCGTGAAAAAACCGGCACAAGCTGTCAATACCGGACATGCGATGCCTGCCTGGGCCAATACCGTCGTCATGATTGAGCACACCCAACCCTGGCAAGAAGGCGATATGACAGGCATCGAAATCCGGGCATCCCTGCCACCCTGGCATCATGTGCGGCCTATGGGCGAAGACATGGTTGCCACCGAACTGGTGCTGCCTGCCAATCACAAAATTCGGCCTGTCGACCTGGGGGCTTTGGCCGGTTCTGGTCATGCGGAAGTAGTCGTTTACCGACAAGCAAAGGTTGCCATCATTCCCACTGGTTCAGAGCTTGTTTCGGTGGAAACGGCCGTTTCTGAAGGCATGTCTCCTGGGCAAATCATTGAATACAACAGCATGGTTCTCGCGGCTCAAGTTGAAAACTGGGGCGGGCTGCCCACTCGGTGGCCGCTGGTTAAAGATGAATTTGAAGCCATCAAAACGGCCGTTCAAGAAGCCGCCAAAACACACGACCTCATCCTGCTCAACGCCGGTTCCTCCGCAGGCAGTGAAGATTACACCGCCCACGTCGTCGAAACCCTCGGCACCTTGCTCGTCCACGGCGTTGCCGTCCGCCCCGGCCACCCTGTCATTATTGGCATGGTTGATCAACAGTCAACAGTTAACAGTCAACAATCGTCTATTCCTATTATCGGGGTTCCTGGCTATCCTGTCAGTGCCGCCCTCACTGCTGAAATATTTATTGAACCCATCCTGGCAAAATGGCAAGGGCAAGCAGCTTATGAACCAGAGCGGATAACGGCCGTTCTCACCCGCAAGCTCAACTCCCACACCGGCGACGACGATTACGTGCGCGTGGCTGTGGGCAAAGTGGGCGAAAACATGATGGCAACTCCCATCAGCCGAGGCGCTGGCGTCATCACCTCCCTGGTCAGAGCCGATGGCATCGTGCGCATTCCCCGTTTCAGTGAAGGCCTTGACGCCGGTTCAGAAGTAACAGTACATCTCTACCGCACCCCGCGTGAAATCGAAAAAACCATCGTTGCCATCGGCAGCCACGACCTTACCCTGGATTTACTGGCACAATTCCTGGCTGAGGCTGGCAGTGGTTACCGCCTCTCCTCTGCCAATGTGGGCAGCCTGGGCGGATTGGTGGCGCTGCGTCGCGGTGAAGCTCATTTCGGCGGCTCACACCTGCTCGACCCGGCCACCGGCAGCTACAATACCAGCTACGTGCAGCGCTATCTGCCCAATCAAGAGATCGTTCTAGTCACGCTGGTTGGACGAGAACAAGGCTGGATTGTGCCTTCCGGCAATCCCAAAAATCTCGTCGCCTGGGCCGATGCCGCCCGGCCAGATATTCAAATTGTCAACCGGCAGCGCGGGGCAGGCACTCGTGTTTTGCTCGACTATGAACTGGAACGACAAGGTATCTCCCCTGAGCAAGTGCAAGGCTATGATCGGGAGGAGTACACCCATTTGGCAGTGGCGGCGGCGGTGGCTTCTGGCACGGCCGATGCCGGTCTGGGCATTCAGGCGGCTGCCCGTGCGCTTCAACTCAGTTTTGTCCCCCTCACTCACGAACGGTACGATCTGGTCATGACCAAAGCTGTCTACGAAAGCGAGTTGATGCAGCCCCTGCTGGCTTTGCTGCACGATGATGCGTTCAAAACGGCCGTTGCCAATCTGCCCGGCTATGATACCACGCCCATGGGTGACGTTCATGTTGTAGAGGCACAGTAGGAAAAACGGCCGTTATTTGTGTCGATAGGTTTCTGTGCTTCAATCCAAAACATCACTTAGGAGCGTAGTAAATTCACCATGATTCAAACTTATGTTGCTGATTTACACAATCACACGACAGCTTCGGATGGGGAATACACACCCACAGAACTCATTCAAGAAGGCAAAAAATTAAACCTCCTTGCTATCGGCGTCGCTGACCACGACACCTTGAATGGCCTCGACGAAGCCTTAGCTGTCGGCCAGGAACTTGGTATCCAGGTTATACCCGCCGTTGAAGTTTCCCTTCGCTTCAAACGCCCTTACTTCGTCGGCACGCTCCATTACCTGCTTTACATTCCCTATGCCTTATTAGCAGATACCGAATTCCGCCAAACGGCCGTTGCCATTTTAAAACAAGGTCGTGGTTCTGCCCTGGTTCACGCCCGCATAGCCGCCATCAATGAAGAATTTGGCCCCAACGGCAAAACGCCTTTGCTCAAAAAAGAGCTAACCTGTGAAGAAATCGAATCACTGGCTCCCAATATCACCCGTCGTCACTTCGCCCTGGCCTTAAAAGAAAATCATGGGCTGGACAGAGAGCAAATCAACCTGCTCATCGGCAATGACAGCCGCGCCTACCTGCCCTCCGGCATCGAACCATCCCAATTAACACCGCTGCTGCACAAATACCCGCAGTTAGTGCGCGTCTTCGCCCATCCGGCCGCTGGCTCCTTCCCAGGAGAAAGCCACTACAATGAGGTGCTGCCCCCTATCGAAACAGTGGCAATGCTCATGCCTGAGTTTTTAGACAACGCCGTTTTGGGACTAGATGGGTTGGAAGTGCAATACCCGGGTCATGCCCCCGAACACCGGGCTTTACTGGCTGAGTGGGCAGCCACCTACAACCTGATGACAACCGGTGGTTCTGACTGCCATGATCGTGTAGAACGGCCGTTAGGCGTTGCCGGTGTCTCCCAATCAGAACTAAATGCCCTGCTTGCGCGACTCACCATCCAGGAATTTGCATAAATTTAGCGAATCAATTAAAGTGCTGAAAACAATGTCAAAAAGCATAATCAATTTCGCCCAACTTGAGAGGGGTTTATGAACAAGCCCAAAGAAAAATCCAAATATGAGATGCTTTGCCAGACCTACAGAGCCTCGCGCAAAACATTTCTGGCCTATCAAGAAGATTGCCAGATATTCGCACGAGACGTTGTAGATGGCATGATCGAATATTTTGAGTGGCCTACATCACAAGAAATCACATACATCCCCCTGGGTGAAGAAATTGATCCCAACAACCGCTTCTACGCCATCTCCGCCGCCATGCAAATGGACGACGAATCATTTTGGCACTTTGGCCTGGAATTAAGCGTCGAAGAACCGAGCGGAGCTTACCCATTACCCTTTTTAATGAGCTTCTTCATCAAAAAAATTGGAGATACTTTCGTTGTAAAACTTGGTCCAAATGGAAAAGAATTCAGAATTCCAGAAGAACGTCGTGGCGAATTAAGCCCCTTTTATGACATTGTATTCAAACACATTGTCCACTTCTTCACGAATAAATATCAAGATGCCGTCACCAAAGGACTGGACGAACCAGACTTTATCATGTTGTCACCCAAAGCAGATACGAACCAGTAACTTTGAGAACAACAATACACAGTGAAAGATAATGCCCACAATAATAAGCAGTTTGGGCAACGACCATGTTAAACGGGTTGTCAAACTTAACAGTCGCCGATTTCGTAATAAACAACAGCAAACCATTGTAGAAGGGGTGCGAGAAATTAGCGCTGCTCTACAATATGGTATCTTGCCTCAAGAGGCTTACCTGTGCCCAGCGTTAATCCAAGACCCACACGCCCAAAAAATCGCCACGCAACTACTCGAAAACGAGAACAAAACATCTACCAAATTATTTGAAGTGACTCCTCAAGTTTTTCAGAAAATTGCGTATCGTGGTGAAAGTGGTGGCATCCTTCTCATTATCCCATGCAAACAACAACAACTAGAGGATTTACACTTGGGTGATCCACCATTTCTAGCTATCATTGAGGGCGTAGAGAAACCAGGCAATCTTGGCGGAATATTACGCACCGCCGACGCTGCGGGCGTAGACAGCGTTATTGTCTGTAATGATCAGACGCAGGACAGCACAGATATTTATAATCCCAACGTGATACGAGCCAGTTTAGGCGCATTATTTTCAGTACCAACTATTTCTGTTGATAACGGCCGTTTACACAACTGGTTACTACGCCACAATATAAAAATCATCGCCGCTACACCAGCAGCTTCAAAACCCTACACAGACACAGACATGTCAGGCCCAACAGCCATCGTCATGGGCAGCGAAGCATATGGCTTGAGTAACACTTGGTTAGAAAACGCCCACGAACAAGTAACCATACCCATGTTCGGCACTGTCGACAGCCTCAATTTGTCAGTATCAACAGCCTTGCTATTATACGAAGCCGTTCGACAGCGGAATAAAACTGTAAAAACTGCCACAAAACAATAATCAGGTAAACAGAAATGCGCGTCGCCTTAATCTCAGACATACATGGAAATAGCGTCTCACTGGAAGCCGTATTGGCAGATATCGAACAAGAAAATGTCGATCAACTCATTTGTTTAGGTGACCTTGCCACGTTAGGCCCTAAACCTGTTGCCGTCATGGATAGAATACGTGACCTGGGTTGCGAATGCATCCTGGGCAATCATGACTTCTTCCTCATCAACCCATCCGTTCTGCACGAATATATGGATGCTCCCTGGTTCGCCGACTCCATAGCGTGGTGCGCCCAACAGCTTAGGCCAGAAGATTTTGAATTTCTCCACACCTTCAAACCAACACTAGAAATCCCGCTCTCAGAAACACACAACTTGCTTTGCTTCCACGGCTCCCCAAAATCAAACACAGACATCATACTCGCCATGACCCCTCCCACCACCGTAGACGAACTCCTTGACGGACGGAAAGCAACCGTCATGGCGGGTGGACACACCCACATGCAGATGATGCGCCAACATAAAGGCATCATGCTCATAAACACAGGTAGCGTAGGCATGCCCTTTGAGCAAGCACTCTTCGTCCATTCCCCTCGTTATTTGCCCTGGGCCGAATACGCCATCGTCAACTGTGAACAAGACGTAGTCAGCGTAGAGCTAAAGCGCGTCCCCGTTTCCGTTGATGAACTCATCGAAGCAGCTAACAACAGCGGCTTCCCCGATGCCACCGTTTGGATGAAAAATTGGATGCTGCCTGGAGACCTGCTATAAATCCAAAATCTGACACAGGTATTAAAAATCTAACTTACTCAATTTGTTTGTTAAAAATTTCACAAACAGCGTGATGAAAAATCGTTTACTTTTTCAGTTGCGGGATTATTCAGTTTGGTGATAATTGCATAAGATAGATTAGTGTCTACTCGAATTACAACTATTCCCACTCTGGGGTATTCCCCAAAATTTAACACCAGGAGAAAATATTATGTCTAGAAAATCCGTAAAAGTGGCAGTCACTGGCGCTGCCGGTCAAATTGGTTACTCATTATTACCTCGTTTAGCCTCCGGTGAAGTTTTTGGTTCTGACACCAAAATTTCCCTACACCTTTTAGAAATCACACCAGCTTTAGGTGCTTTAGAAGGTGTTGTCATGGAACTGAATGACTGTGCCTTTCCACTGCTGGAAAACATTGTGATTACAGACGACCCGGAAGTGGCTTTTGACGGCGTAAACTGGGCCTTATTGGTTGGTTCAAAACCACGCGGTAAAGGTATGGAACGAGGCGATCTTATCAAAGAGAACGGCCCTATCTTCGTGGGACAAGGTAACGCTTTGCAAAAAGGAGCCGATGATTTGCGAGTCCTAGTTGTGGGCAATCCAGCCAATACCAACTGCCTCATCGCCATGAATAATGCCAAATCTGTATCTGCACAGCGCTTTAGCGCTCTGACTCGTCTGGATGAGAATCGGGCTTATGCTCAGTTGGCTGAAAAAGCAGGGGTTACGGTTAATGAAGTTAGCAATGTCACGATTTGGGGCAATCACAGTGCCACCCAATACCCAGATGGTGAAAATGCTAAAATCAACGGCAAACCAGCCATGGAAGTGATTACCGACCATGAATGGATCAAAGGCGAGTTCATCAGCGTTGTACAAAAACGCGGTGCCGCTATTATCCAGGCGCGTGGGTTATCTTCTGCTTTTTCTGCAGCAAATGCGGCTCTGGATCATGTCAAGAGCTTTGAGCAAAAAACACCTGAAGGTCATTGGTTCTCGGCCGCCGTGGTTTCTGATGGCAGTTATGGTATTGATGAAGGTTTGATCTTCTCCTTCCCTGTTCAGAGTGACGGTGAAGGTGGATGGTCTATTGTTCAGGGTTTGCCCTTGAGTGATTTTGCCAAAGAAAAAATTGCGGAAACATTGGCTGAACTTCGTGAAGAAAAGGCGATTGTTGCTGATTTACTGTAATATTTGCATAAATGCGATGATTTTAAAAAGGAGCATACTGTGTATGCTCCTTTTTGGTTTAAAACACAAACAGCTCTGTGAAGACAGAGCTGTTTGCGGGAAGAAGAAGAGGAGAAGAAGGAGGATTATTTATTTTTATGGAGAATTGGGCGGCCTATTATTGGCCTTACTACTTTTTTCATCGAGCGGAAAAACTGATACCCGTTGACCGCAAGTATTTACTTCGTCTGGGCCGTTTTCCGACTACGAATTTCGTTTCGTTTTGGTTGGGCCGCCTCAATTCATGACAGTAGTATACGCCTGGGGCTTGTTCTTTGTTGGCTGCCTCACTACATTTAGGCTGTAAACCTATTTACAGATCGACCAGGTATTCATCCTGTACCCACCTGGCAGCCTTTGGATCTTCTTTAATGGGTGCATGATTAAAAATTCTAACAAGCGTTTGAAAATGGTTGCATTGATCCAATCTGCCATTATAATTTTGGTTAGCGGAGGCAGGGGAACGCCAACACCGCGACTTCAGACTAATCATAAGCAAAGGAAGGGAACTCATGCGATTAGGTAAAGATCTCACCGGGAAACCGATCATCAGTGTCACCGACGGCCGTTTAGTAGGTTATGCTAAAGATTTATACGTCAACAAAGACCTCTATTGGGTCACAGGCATTTATACAGGCTCAGAAGGTCTCATTGGGCGCAAAGACAAGCTCATTCAACGGGATCACGTCGTTGTCTTTGGCATTGATGCCATTTTGGTCAAAAACGCCGAAGTCGAAACGCATAACAAAGAGCTGGATGATGTAGACGATTGGCAGCGGCTAGATAAACTGCGCGGGCGCGGCGTCGATACCCCAGGCGGCACCAAAGTCGGCGTTATCGGCGACATTATTGTGGGCGAAGAAGGTGAAGTAGACGGCTTTTCCCTCTCCCGCGTCCACATAGAAGGCCCCGTCGCCGATAATGGCACGATTCCACGCGCCGCTGTCGTCGATACAGGGCGTGTTGATGGCGTTATGACCATCGACCTGCAAAAAGTGGAGAACTTCCATCTAGCAAAAGAAGCACCCAGCGAAACCAAGGAAGAAAACGGAGACGAGTAATTTCCGTCTAAACCCACGATCAAATCGTTTAATTTCGTCCTGGAGGCAGGGAGCCACACCCACGCATCCTGCACTGCAAGGCACAAGCCGTGCTACACGCAAAGAATAACCTTGCGTGTAGCCTAGGAGAGTTAGCACAATGAGTGACAATGGTGGTATTAGTTTTGGACTTACCGAAGAACAACGTGAAATCCAGTTATTAGCCCGAGAATTTGCCAAAAACGAGATGGCTCCGGTGGCTGAACATTACGACAAAACCCATGATTATCCCTGGCCTGTCATCAAAAAGGCACAAGAGATGGGGCTAACAACCATGAGCATCCCTGAGGAATACGGGGGTCTGGGATTGAGTTTGTTGGAAGAGTGTATCGTCACCGAGGAGTTGGCCTGGGGCTGCTCTGGTATGAGTACGGCAATGGGTGTCAACGGACTGGCGATTCTGCCGATTCTTATAGCAGGCAGTGAAGCACAGAAGCAGGAATATTGCGGCCGTTTGGCTGACGGACAAATGGCGGCTTACTGCCTCACTGAACCCGAAGCGGGTTCCGATGTGGCTGGCATTAAAACCAAAGCACGCAAAGATGGTGACCATTACATTTTGGATGGCAGCAAGACGTTTATCACCGGCGCGACGGTTGCCAATTTCTTCACTGTTTTTGCCTATACCGACCCGGATGTGCGTTACAAAGGTATGAGCTGCTTTATTGTGGAGCGTGATTGGGAAGGCGTCAGTGTGGGCAAACCGTTCGACAAGTTGGGTCAACATGCGTCTGATACGGCCGAGGTCATTTTTGACGGCGTGAAGGTGCCAGAATCTCACCGGCTTGGCCCTGAAGGCACGGGTTTCATCACGGCCATGAAGGTCTTCGACCGCAGTCGGCCAGCCACGGCAGCGGGAGCCTTGGGCGTGGCACGGCGGGCGCTGGAAGAATCCATCAAATACGCCAAAGAGCGCACATCCATGGGACAACCCATCTGGCAATACCAAGCCATCGGTCACAAAATTGCTGATATGGCGATGGAACTGGAAGCGGCACGGCTGCTGGTGCATAAATCTGCCTGGTCTGTCGATAACGGGCAAGCAGACACGATGGTTTCTTCGTTTGGCAAGGCGTATGCGGCAGATGCAGCCATGAAGATTACAACGGATGCGGTGCAGGTGTTTGGCGGGTATGGTTATATGTGTGAATACCCTGTCGAGAAGCTGATGCGCGACGCGAAGATTTTCCAGATTTATGAAGGCACGAGCCAGATTCAGCGTAATATTGTGGTGCGGGAGTTGTTCCGTAAATAGTTTGGGCATGTACCGCGAAGATCGCGGAGGTTTTGAGAATGGCAGCTATGCGATTGAGTTGTGTAGCTGCCATTTTTTATTTGTTCCGAAAATAGGTGGATTTATCCGCAGATTTCGCAGATGACGCAGATTTTTAGTCGAGTGATTTTTTGGGTCGGGCGTGAACGGACTGGCGTGAAATTCGCTAATTGAAAGTTAGCCATTCATCCTGCAAGATGGCGTACAGGTATTCACTACACCAGTTGCCTTTGAACCAGATGTTGTCAATAAAATGAGCCTCACGCCTCATGCCGACCCGTTTGAGCAGCCTTGCCGACGCGATGTTTTTGACATCACAAACGGCCGTTACCCGATGCAGTGCTAAATCTTCAAACAAGTACCTCAACAAGCGGTTGACAGCTTCACTGGCATAACCAAATCCCTGATGGCTGCGCGCAAACGAAAATCCGATTTCTGCCTGCCGCTTATCGTGCGCCAGGGTATGAAAGGCACAATCGCCAATCATGGCTCCCGTTTCTTTCAACGCCACCGCAAACTGATACCATCTTCCATCTGTTCCAGGAGTTGATTGCATCATTTCTTTGATAAAGGCTTCGGCTTTTTCGACGGTGTATGGCATCTCCCAGCCTTGATAGCGGGCAACTTCGGGATCAGAGCGATAGGCTAGAAATGATTCGAGGTCGGATGGCTGGAAGGGTCGTAATTTCAGGCGCTGCGTTTCAAGAATCATGCAAAACCCTCTTTCAAATTAGACTAATCTTTACCTTTCTTTTAGTCGGCCGACAAGGTACTCAAAGGCAATGGTTCTAAACGTTTCTGCTTCGCCAGGCGACCCTCATACACACGCAAGAACACTACCCCACTCATTATCAGCAAGCTACCAGCTAATTGAGTTACCGTCAACCGCTCACCTAATAAAATGATAGCTAAAACGGCCGTGAACACCGGTTCAGTTGTCAGAATTAAGTTGACGACACTGGCTGGCAACAAACTTAAACTGACGTTGTACAATCCAAATCCAGTAACCGTCGGTCCGGCCGCCAGCAGGAGCAAAACGCCCCACCCCGCCAACGAACTGCCCAGCACAAAAAAGTCGGATGGCTGGGCAGCCGTGCCTGGAATGAGATCGCCTGGCAGCAAGTTGATGAGCAGGAGGAAAACGGTAGCAAAACTGAAGGTGTAGAGCAGTGTCGTCCACGGATTGAGGCCGCGTTGAGAAGCGGCACGTCCCATCAAACTGTAAATGGCATAGCCCAGTCCAGACAACACACCAGCCAGAATTCCCAGTAAATTTGTCTGCCAGACAGCCGGATTTAGCGCACCAGAAACCAGGACACAGCCAGCTAAACAGAGGGTGACAGCCACGATTTTGCCCCAATCGAGCCGTTCTTTGAGCAGCCACCAGCCCAGCAAGGCGGTGAACGCGGCCGAGCAGTAGACCAACACGGTGGCAACGGCCGCCCCGTTTTGCGCCACTGACAACGTCCACAAGGAATTGAAGACAGCCAGGACTAGTCCATAAATTGCCAGGTAGCCCCAATGGGTACGCGGCACATGCAATAGTTTGCGCTTAAACAAAGCTAATGCCACCAACAGCGTCAGCACGACAAATAAGGCACGCCAAAAGGCCAATACCAGCGGCTCGATAGCATAATTTTGGGTGAGGTAACGGATGAAAACGGCCGTTGTCGATAATAGAACAGCGCTAATCAGGGCAACGGTATAACCGCGTGTGAGGGTTGATTGTGATGACATCCCCTTATTTTAATGCAAATTGGCATGAGGAGTAGAGCCAATAACGGCCGTTTTTCAGCATACCAATCACGGCTTATAACTTTCGCTGCTTGAGGGTGTAGACCTCATTCAAATGCACCAGGTTATGCCGTGTAGGCGGCATGAGCAGCAAACCAGCAAGAGTGCAGCGGCTCCAGTATTCGAGAATACTACCAGCTTCAGGCACCAGAACGCCTTCGTCCATGATTTGTTGCAGACGGTCTGCTTCTGTTTTTTGCTTGAAGTCGGTAAAGGGCAGCGTGGAGATGATTACTTGGGTGCGTTTGCCAACGGCCGTTCTGTATTCCCGCAGCGCCACCACATCAACTTCTTCACTCAGCTTTACCACATCTGCCATCGGAATGTCGTTGCCCGAGTTGATGAAGGGGGCATTTAGCCGCTGCTGCCAGTTGTCTTCATTAAAAAGCTGAGGCTGCCCGGCTACCAGCAAGTTCATCGTAGCGTCTTCAATCCGCGCCAAAAGCCAAATATTCCAAGCAATGGAATGTTCGCCGTTTGGGGGAATTCGCCGCCATTTATCTTCTGGTAAATCGTCTAAAAGGTCATCTTCGTAAGACCAGTCAACAGGACTGACTTTAGCAGAATGTAGAACGCTGTGCTGCTGCATAAACAGGTCAATGGCGTGCGCCTGTTGGGTTTTATCGTTTAAGGCAGCCCGTAATTCTTTTTGTTGGGCGCTCCATGCTTTCCGGAAAGTTTTGATGTCTATCATCGGCAATTCTATGCTAGATTTTCAACCATTGTAGACATGGGTAGTTGACACCTTTTGTCAGGTAGAAATCAACAGAAATTATGGTTGTAATAAGGCTTTATCAAAAAAGTTGATGACATTAGTTTCATACACTTCTGGGGCATCTCGCCAACCGCCAATATGGTCTGATTCGGCAAACACCAGCAGCTCTTTGGGGTCTGTGGCGTGGTTCAGAAAGTAGTCCATCCGATGTCGCTCAAATGAATCACCGCTGCTAATGAGCAATAACGGCCGTTCTCCCAGCATCGGCAGCACATCAATTAAAGCTAGTGGCTCGGTTACGCCTGTGTGCATGGGCAAGAATTGATAATACATGAAGTCAACAGGTACATAGAGCCATTCATTCAAAGTTTCAGGAGGAGGCCAATCAGAAACGGCCGTTGCCCCTGGCCCATCTGCCACGACCGCCTTCACATTTTCATCCTGTGCCGCCCCCATGATGACCACCTGCGCCCCCAACGACCAACCCAACGCCCCAATCCGTTCAGGATCTACATCTGGTCTGGCCTGCAAATAGGCAGCCGCGGCAACCACATCCTCAGCTTCTGGTCCGCCATAGGGCACAATATCACCATCACTATCCCCATGTCCCCGTAAATCGAATAACAGCACACCATAGCCTGCCTCTGCCAGACCTTTTGCCAACCCCAACATAGACAGACGATTGCCATTTATGCCATGCAAAAGCATCACAGCCGCTTCGTTTTCTCCGGGAATGTACCAGCCATGCAGTGTTAAGCCATTAGCCGTTTCAAATGTGACTTCTTCGTAATCGAGGCCAAAATCTGCGGGCGTTTCACAACAGGGTGATTGACGACTAGGGTGAGTGTGAGCTGAGGCAGTAAGGTAGGGATAGGCAATCAATTGTAAACACAGATAGCCGATAAACAGTGCAGCTAACAAAAAGAGCAAAATATTGCGCCAATAATTTTTAGGGCTCGATTTCTTTATCATCCGACTAAAATAACTGACCATTATTTTATTGTCACCTGACAAATGTCATCATTCTGTCACAACTGATTTACTACTGGTCAATTTAAGTCGCTGACTGCATAATTCCAAGCATGAACTTAATCCTGCACATCACCACACGCTCAGACTGGGAAACCAGCACTTCGACAAGCTCAGTGAACACCGTTTCCCATCCTCCGTATACTGCCAAAAGCCTGCAAACTGAAGGCTTCATCCACTGCTCCACACCAGCACAAGTACTCATGCCAGCCAACGCCATGTTCAAAGGGCAAACTGACCTCCTGCTGCTCTGCATCGACGAGGATTTGGTGGCGGCAGACGTGGTTTATGAAGATTGTTATGAATCAGGCACAGCCTTTCCCCACATCTACGGCCCGATCAACCTGGATGCGGTGCTGGGTGTGGTAGATTTCCCGCCCAACGCCGACGGCTCTTTCAACTTGCCCACGCTCATCACCCTCGCCGCCGCTCCCATTCTGAATTTCGATCCCAACCCGGTAGCCGTGCTGCAACCCGAGCATATCCTGCAAAAGCAAGATATCAGCGAATATTGTGTGCTTTGTTTCTTCCAGGGTGTCATTACAGAACTGGTGGAAAACGGCCGTTTACACCAGGTTTATCAGCTTGGTTCAGAACGCGGCCCCAACCCAGTCTATGAAATGGAAGTCGAAGGCAAACGCATCGTCGTCATGCATCCCAACGTGGGCGCACCGATTGCCGCCGGTTTCATGGATGAGTTGATCGCGCTGGGCTGCCGCACGTTTATCGCGGCTGGCGGCTGTGGTGTGTTGAGCCAAGAGATTGGTGCCGGACATGTGATCATCCCCACAACGGCCGTTCGGGATGAAGGCACCTCTTATCATTACCTGTTGGCTGGGGAGGAAGTGTTTGCGTCGGAAACGGCCGTTCACGCCCTCAAAACCACCCTCGACCACCACCACGTCCCCTATGTCACCGGCAAAACCTGGACCACCGACGCTCCTTACCGCGAAACGCGCAAACTCGTCAGTCAACGCCAGGCCGAGGGCTGCCTCACCGTCGAAATGGAAACCGCCGCCTTCTTCGCTGTGGCTCAGTTCCGGGGTGTCACCTTCGGCCAAATTCTCTATGGCGGCGACGACCTCACCGGTGATGAATGGGACGGTCGCAGTTGGCAAAAGATGCGTTCCACCCGCGAAAAGCTGTTTTGGCTGGCCGTAGAGTCTTGTTTGAGACTAGCATAAGAACTTTCTGCATAAACAAGCTGTTTGTGTTATGCTCACACGTTTGTATTTTTCCTTGGAGAGTAGAGAACTGTGTTAACCATTCAAGATGTGTCCGTGACATTTGCTTCACGAACGTTGTTTAAAGATGTCAATCTAAAATTCTTACCTGGCAGTTGCTATGGCATGATTGGGCCAAACGGTGCCGGTAAATCCACCCTGCTCAAAGTCATCGCTGGTGAAATTGAAGCCAATAAAGGCACCATTTCTGTGGGGACTAATGAACGCATTGCCTTGCTACAACAAGATCAATTCGCCTTTGATGACCATCCCGTTTTAGAAACGGTGATCATGGGTTATCCACGCCTGCACGAGGTGCTGCAAGAACGGGAAACCATCTACAGCAAGCCAGATTTCTCTGAGGAAGATGGCATGAAAGCGGCCGAGTTGGAAATTGAACTGGCCGAGATGGATGGCTATGATGCCGAAGCAGAAGCGGCCGTTTTGCTAAACAATTTGGGCATAGACGAATCTCTGCACCACCTGTATATGCGCGAACTTGAAGCCAATCAGAAGGTACGGGTGCTGCTGGCTCAAGCCTTGTTTGGCAGTCCTGATATTTTGCTGCTTGATGAGCCAACCAACCAACTTGACTTGACCTCGATTGCCTGGCTGGAAGATTTCTTGTTCCGCTTTCCCAACACCGTTATTGTTGTCTCCCATGACCGCCACTTTTTGAACAATGTCTGCACCCACATCGCTGATATTGATTTTGGCAAGATTCAGCTTTTTGTAGGTAATTATGATTTTTGGTATCAGGCCAGCCAGTTAACCCAGACCCAACGCCAAAATGAAGACAAGAAACGGACAGACCGCATCAAGGAGTTGGAAGAGTTTGTGCGCCGGTTTAGTGCCAACGCTTCCAAATCACGCCAGGCCACATCGCGTAAAAAGCTGATTGAAAAGCTGACGATTGAGGATTTGCCGGAATCGTCACGCCGGTTTCCCTATGTGGATTTCAAACCAGAACGGCCGTGTGGCAAAGTCATTTTGGATATAGAGCAGTTGAGTGTCACCTTAGATGAGCGCCCTTTGCTCCAAGATTTCAGCCTATCAGTGCGCCCTGGTGACAAAATCGCCTTCATCGGCCCAAATGACCTCGTCAAAACAACACTGTTTCAAATCCTGATGAATGAGCTGAAGCCAGATTCAGGTGAATTCAAGTGGGGTACGACGATTACGACCTCCTATTTTCCCAAGGAAAATTCCGCCTACTTTGACACGGGTTTGAATTTGGTTGACTGGCTGCGGCAATATTCGCTGGTGGATGACAGTGAAACGTTTGTACGCGGCTATTTAGGACGGATGTTGTTTTCTGGTGAAGAAGCGTTGAAATCGGCGCGGGTATTGTCTGGGGGCGAGAAAGTGCGCTGTATGCTGGCACGGATGATGCTGAGTGGCGCGAATGCGTTGGTTTTGGACGAGCCTACGAATCATTTAGATCTTGAGGGGATAACGGCCGTTAACGATGGCCTTATCAATTTTACCGGTGTCATACTCTTTACATCTCATGATTATCAATTCGTCGATACCATTGCCAACCGCATCGTAGAAATCGCGCCAGGTGGCGTTATCGACCGCGCCATGAGCCTTGAGCAATATATCGAAGACCCAACTGTACAAGAACTGCGTGACCAGTATTACCGGGGTCACCAAAATATGCGCATTTAGCACCACAAAAAACAATCAGCAGATTTCCTGGATTTTACAGATCAAACGCAATCAGAGAATCAGCGATCTATATCATTCACGAAATCTGCAAATAAAGTTCTTCCAATTTAGATAAGACAAGTGGGTCTAATCGCTTTGAATTTTTATCGTTAGCATCGGATAACGGCCGTTATCCTCCCAAGCCGCCGCTCAAATCATTGAAGACTTACAAGTGTGGCGTATGCACACTCCTGAGCCAAAAGATGTGTTAGCCGCTATCAAACTGCAAACACGCTACCAAACCTCTTTCTGGGACGCGATGATTATCCAAAGTGCCATCCAGTTAAAATGTGTCACCCTCTGGTCAGAAGATTTAAACGCCGGACAACTATTTCAAAGCGTTTCGGTTGAAAGTCCATTTGCAGATTAAGCGTAGTGTTATGTTATACTTTCAAATATGAATGCGTTAACGATTGAATATTCAGAAGAATTGCTATGGGCATTGCAACAAGAACCAGACGAATTCGCCATTGAAGCACGACTGCTCTTAGCCATCAAATTATATGAAACGGGCAAACTGAGCACAGGTTTGGCCGCACAGTTTGCTGGCATACCACGCAGTGCCTTTTTCTACGAGTTAAGCCGTCAGGGCATATCCCCCTTTGGCGAAACACCAGATGAATTAGAGGACGATCTTAAACATGCCCGCCGGGCCAGTCATTCTGAATAACACACCACTGGTGGCGTTATGGCTTCTAGACCAACTCCCCTTATTGCAACACTTATTCGGTCAAGTGCTTATTCCAACTGCGGTTCATGATGAATTTCTCGCCATCGAGCAATCTACTCGTCAACAAGCATTAGCCACATCTCCCTGGATTCAAACAACCCCTTTATCAAATCCCCAAACAGCACAAATATATATTGGCTTGGATCGTGGAGAATCAGAGGTGTTGGCGTTGGCTTTGGAACGTTCAGCCCGACTCGTCATCATGGATGAACGCAAAGGGCGGCGATATGCAAAGCGCTTGGCATTGCCCTTAACTGGTTCATTGGGAATTCTGTTGCTGGCAAAAGAAAAGCAGTTGATCTCAGATGTTGCACCTGCTATTGAACAATTACAGGCCAACAACCTTTACTTCGACCCTCAACTAATTGATCATGTTTTACAATTAGCGAGAGAATAACAACGGCCGTTTCGATAAGCTCAAGACAAGCCGTTTCTTCCCCACCCCGTGTTATAATCTCCATACCACTCATTTCCCACCTAAATTAAGGAGTTCAGCCCATGACCCAAGTCACTCCCTACCAACCGCAAAACAAAATTCGCATCGTCACTGCCGCTTCCCTGTTTGACGGCCACGATGCCGCCATCAACATCATGCGCCGCATCCTGCAACCCCTGGTGGCGAGGTCATCCACCTGGGGCATAACCGCAGTGTGGACGAAATTGTGAAAACGGCATCACTCAGCAACTTTATTCCTGTGTTATAATTCCCACATGAATAATTTACAACAAACTGAGCAATCATCCCTGGCTCTCTTTACCAATATCCTCCAGGCGTCACTGCCAGATCTGCGTCAGCGATACGGCTTAAGTGCTGTTTGGCTGTTTGGTTCTGTTGTCCGAGGCGAGGCATCTCCAGATAGCGACCTGGATGTATTAGTCACATTCGACAATCAACATTTATCCTTGCTTGAGTTTATTCAACTAGAGCAGGAATTAAGTGACTTACTGCAAGTCAAAGTTGATTTAATTGAACGGGATACACTCAAACCTACCATCGGCCAAGAAATATTGCGTGAGGCCATCGCAGTATGACCCGCCGATACAAAGATGCCCTCCGCGACATTTTAGATGCTATCGAAAAAGCGCAAAGTTTTGTAGCAGGCATTGATTTCGATACCTTTGAAGCCAATGATGAAAAAAACTTTCGCAGTCATTCGTGCTCTAGAAATCGTCGGCGAAGCAGTTAAACAAATCCCCGAATCAGAACGCGACCTTTATCCACAAATTCCCTGGAAAGCAGTTGCGGGTATGCGTGACAAATTGATCCACGGTTACTATGTGGTCAGCCTGACCAGAGTTTGGGAAACTGTGCAACGAGATTTACCTCCTTTGCATGAAGTTGTTTCAGAAATACTGGCTGATCTTGAAAAATCTGCGCCATCTGCGTAATCTGCGGTTTTTATCCAGAATAAGAAGTTCTCCCCGTGCTATAATCTCCATACCACTTAATTCCCACCTAAATTAAGGAGTTCAGCCCATGACCCAAGTCACTCCCTACACACCACAAAACAAAATC
>JACSSI010000167.1 GCA_014879345.1 Anaerolineae bacterium
ACCTGTCAGGTTTGGCCTGGTTAGCTATTTATCTCTCGAGTAAACCTGACAGGTCTGGCTGAGTAGTTATCAATCAGGTAAAAAACATGAGCGAAAAAGAATATTATTACTGTTGGGAATGGGATTTCAAATCATCACCGGCGCAGCTTTGGCCGCTGGCAGCCAATACCAACCGCTTCGACTATGATACCGGTCTGCCCGCGTATGAAGAAGATAGAACCGCTGAAACTGAACTGGAAAACGGCCGTCATCGGCTGCGTTTTCGTATGTATGGTGTGGCGTTGGAATGGGACGAAGAACCGTTTGAATGGGTCGCGCCCTGTCGTTTTGGCGTCGTCCGCAATTACAAACCCGGCCCTTTACAACCCATCGCCCAACTGCGTGTTTTAGCCCGGTTTTATTCCAAACCGGAAGGCGGCACGCACCTGACTTATGAGGTGTGGGCAAAGCCCTCTGGTTTATTAGGCCATCTGGCAATTCCAGTGCAGATTGGCATTCTCTCGCACCGCGATTTTGGCCGCGTGTTTAAGCACTATGACGACATGGTGCAACAGAGCAAAAGCTTTGTTGACGACCCGGGGCGCGGCATCAAATTTGCCTCCGGCGGGCGCGAGCGGCTGGCTAACATAAGCCAAAAATTGCTCGCCCAAGGCGTCGATTCAGCCCTGGTTGAACGGCTGGTTTCCACCATCGAAGTAGCTGACAATATGAGTTTAGATCGTATCCGGCCGTATGCCCTGGCAAATCATTGGGGGGCTTCACGCAAAGCTGTTTTAGAGATGTGTCTGCTGGCAACTCGCGCCGGTTTATTGGATTTTCAGTGGGATTTGCTTTGTCCATCCTGCCGCAATGCCCGAGAAAGTGTGTCTAGTTTAGGAGATGTCGAGCAGACGGTTCACTGCCACACCTGCCGCATTGATTACACAGCAAATTTCACGCAGTCGGTGGAGCTAACGTTTCGACCGAATCCCTCCATTCGTATTGTGCCGGAACATCAGGAATATTGCATGTCTGGGCCGATTTCGTCTCCCCACATTGCTGTCCAGCAGTTTTTACAGCCCGGTACGCATCGGGAAGTGCAGCCATTGTTGGAAAACGGCCGTTATCGCATCCGCACCATGAGCTTACCCGGCAATCAACTCCTGCAAGTCAGTGAAAACGGCATGACTGAAGCCCGCTTGTTGGCACAGCCAGCCGGGTGGGCAAACGAAGAAGCACGGCTGGCAGCAGAACCCACCCTGCTCCTGGAAAATCTCACCGACGAAGAACAGTTGTTCATCATGGAACGGCTTGATTGGTCTGATGACGCCGTGGTCGCAGCCGAGGTGACTGTGATGCAGCAGTTTCGTGACCTGTTCGCCGAAGAGGCTCTGCGCCCAGGCGACCAGATTGTGGTGGGCAGTCTCACCATTCTCTTCACCGATCTGGTCGGTTCCACACAGATGTACCGCGACATCGGCGACGCGCCAGCTTTTGGCCTGGTGCTGAATCATTTTGACGTGCTGTTGGCGGAAATCAAAGCAGCAGATGGTGCCATTGTGAAGACGATTGGGGATGCAGTTATGGCAGTTTTCCGCGACCCGGCTGCGGCACTGCGCGCCATGCTCACGGCACAAACAATATTAGCGAATCCTCCTGAGGGAGAACTGCCGTTACGCTTAAAAGCCGCGCTCCATCATGGGCCGTGTATCGGTGTCAGCCTGAATGACAAATTTGATTATTTCGGCTCCACCGTCAACATTGCCGCCCGCCTGGAAAAATTTGCTACCGGTGAAGATGTCATTATTTCCCACACCGTCTACGCCGACCCAGAAGTAAGCCGTTTTCTGGCACATTCAGCCGACAATGTAACTGCCACACCCTTTGAAAGTGTCCTCAGGGGCTTTGGCGAAGAGTGTTTCACACTCTGGCGTGTGAAATCCACACCGACTATGTGACAGTCACTTTAGAAGTGACTGCCACATCCAAATCAATATTGCCCAACCCCCTCCCCTCGTGTAACATTCACAAGATGAATATAGCCCAACCAGTCACCCCGGAAGATGCGTTTGGTGAAAGCTGGCGTCAACAACTGTTGGCACGATTAGCGGCAGAACGCGCCTATTTGCTTTTGCAATATCGCGGCTTAAACGAAGACACCTTAACCCAAATACCAGCGTCCGGTGACCTGACGTTCAAAGATGTGCTGCTGCATGTGGCAGCCTGGGATGCGTTTCATACGGAAAAAATTAGTTTAGTGCGGCATGATCGTGCCGCCGCCCTGCAACCTCTCACCCCCGAAAGCCTCAACCGGCGCAACGCTATCCTGGCAGAACAGTTCCAAGCGATTCCCCTGGAACAAGCCCTCGCCACCTGTTTGAAGGAGCGAGCAGGCTTCCTGGCAGAGTTAAAGCTTGTTTCCAATGAAGCTTTGCACAGGCGATTCACCACGCCATCAGGCAAGCGGGAACGGCTGCGCACCTGGGCGCGTTGGCGCTTTTTGCACGATATGAACCACGCCAGCGAGCTAGAAACGTGGCGCAGTAAACAGCCGCCAGATGTGGGGCCAGGCTATCTCTTACGCGCCATTTTCAACGCTACCCGCAAAGAATTCCTGACTTTAGTCGATTTAATTCCGACTGACGAGCACATTACGCGGCCCGTTTGCGGCGTATGGGGGCTTAAAGATTTAGTAGGCCATCTAACGGATTGGGAGCACGTCGGACTGGATGGGCTGCGCCAACTGGCGGCGGGGCATACACCTGAGTTTGACTACGAAATCCCAGATTTTGACACTTTCAACAATAAAAATGCAGCCGCCCGTTCGGCACAATCCTGGGCAGAGGTGTGGGCTGATTTCACCTCAACACGCCAGGCGTTTACAGACTTGTTTGACCACCTATCGCCAGAGGCGCTCACCCGACCCATACCCACGCCCTGGGGCAGCACAATCTCAGCTTATGTGTGGGTGCTGGTTTGGGCAGGGCATGAGCATGAACACGCTATCGACGTGCGCAGTTCGCTGGCTTTACGCAACTGGCCGCGCCGTCTGACAAAACATTCCTAAATTTTGGAGCAATCAATGACGTATCAACAACAGAGTGACAGGGAACTTCTCGCAGCTTTAGAATCTGCTGGTCCCATTTTACTGCCAGACCTGATTCAAGTTTGTCTGGAGCGGCAAGATTCTTTACAACGGCCGTTCCTGGATATTCTCGCTGCCTGCCGCCAGGATGCCTGGGAATTGACGAGCGATGCCCGCTGGTTCCGAGGGAATCATGCTGGTAAGTTTTTGATTGCTTATCAGGCGGAAACGTCGCTGCCTATTTTTGCTGAGATTTATGCCAGTTCTGATGAACGAGACCAGGATTTGGTGGAATGGTTTGGCACGGATCTGGCTCATTTTGGGGAAACGGCCGTTTCTCCCCTCGTTCAGGTTTTGCAAACAGATACCCAGGGTGATTACCATTATGGTCGCGCCCTCGCCGCCACCACCTTGAAAATCATCGCTCTGCAACAACCTGAGACGCGGAAGCAAGTTGTGGCCGCATTGTGCCGCGAATTGCCCGGTTCACCACACGATTTAACTGCGGAAATGGATATTGATGAGCTGTGGACTAATATCATTCTGGAATTGGCAGACTTGCAAGACGAGGACAGCCGTACCCAAATCAAGGGGATGTATGCCGCAAATCTGGTTGACACCGATATGCTGTCGCTGGCCGAGTATGAAGCATCGTTTGCAGAGGATGCACCACCACCACCGGAGGCTGCTGACGCTTTCGATATAGTTGCGTTTTATGATGAGCTTCGTCATCAAGAAAGCCACCAGGTGAAAATGAGCGGACGCCGGAATCTGCTGCGCCGCCAGGGTTACATCCCGCCAGAACCAGACCCTCAACCTTATGTCAACCGTTTCTCGCGCTGGTTTAACGAACGCCTCCTCGGGAGTTCAGACAAGGATTAAGCTTGTGTTTTCTCCGATTAAAATTGGTATGAACGGCCGTTTCTTTCCAGAAAACAAACAAACTGCCCGAGACGAAATTGTCTTTGCCAAGCTGGCTGGTTTCGACTGTATTCAGTTTCCAGGCATGTTGGACGGGCTGACTTCAGAGCGTATCGGCGACCCGCTGGATGTGGTGGGATTGGCTTTGCGACGGGCGCAGATAACGGCCGTTATGGAGATTGTGATTCCTCTATACGGCAATGGCTTAACCGCAGAAGGTGATTCCCCGATGGATGTACTGGACGCCAATTTGCAAGCCATTCGTGCGCTCAACTGCACCCACGTCCATTGGCATCTCACCATGGCTGAGCCGATGACCCATGTAGAATTGTTAGACCTGGAACAGCAGTTGGTGCCACAAATGAAAACGGCCGTGGCGCTGGCACAAGAACGCCATTTTGTCTTTGGTTTTGAGCATAATTCTGCCGACGTTCCCCTGTTCCACCGTCCGGAGGCTTGCAAGGCTTTATTAACGGCCGTTCCCGGTCTAGGCTTCGTTTGGGATTTCAACCACACAGCCACATCAGATTTCGAGGCATACGCAGCGCTCATGCCTCGTGTCAGTCTGGTGCATGTCTCCGATACACGCTGGCCAGATGTCAACTATCATCTACCGCTGGGTCAGGGAAATCTCGATTTTGGCAAATTTATTGCCCCCCTGGTAGCTGTCCGCTATCAGGGATATGCCATCCTCGAAATCGGTGGAATGCCCAAATCGGGCGGCTACGGCCGTGACACCAACGAAGCCCTTATCGCCTCCCGCACCCAGTTCCAAAAAAGTTTTCCACCAGCCGCCAGTTAAGAACCAATCTCCAAATTCAGTCAAAATTCAATTGAAAACATAGAACAATTGTGCTAAAATATCAGCGGTTTGTTGATAGTTTTCATTGTATAGGTCATGCCTGCACAGCTAGGCATTCACGAAATAAATACCCGCCTTCGCGGGCATGACAGTCGAGAGAGACCGGTATAGTTACCACGGTTTTGAGGTCGTTGGCAGGCAAAATAACAAAGTGATTAACTAGGGGGTAATTGTGGAAGGTTATTACGTAGAAAATATTTGCCGGTTATTGGATGAAGCATTTTCATATGAAGAATTGGTGGCTCATGCCTATGGTTTGTCCTTTTGGGTGAATGAGCCGGAAATTTTACAGGCTGAAAAACGTGATTTGACGGCCGCGTTGGTGCAATATGCAGCGTGGCGTTCCCAATCGTATCCCTATTCTTTAATTGATGAACTGCTGCATTGGGCGCGAATGAAATCGCCAACGGCCGTTTACGAAAAATATGAGCCATACTATCCACCAGAAGGGCCACGTGTAGGCCGAGCGCTAAATTTAGGATTACTCTGTGCGCGGCTCAACAAAGCATTCACCCAATATGAACTGCTGGCATTATGTGTGGAACTGCATGTGTTGCCTATACGCTTTGGCCTGGACAAACCCTACCTCAAATTAGAAGGTCTGATTGCCCTCATCGACACCTTCGACAAAAGCGCCCGCATCCAAGAACTGCTCTTCGCCTGCCACAAAATACGCCCTGGCATCGCCGATGAACTGTCGCTGGCACAAGAATCGTAAAGCGTGATACGTGAGGTGTGGAACAAATCTCACGTATCACGCCTCACGTATCAAATTTCTACTGAAACCTGTTCAATGCTCACTAAAAACTGCCTAAGGACAGGCGCCCCTCGTATCACCGTGACCCAGGTGTCCGCCAAGTGCAGATTGAGGCACTGTTTTTGTCTGTTCGGCGGGGGAGCCAGGTTTGTGACAGATGGTTACATTTCCACCATCGTCTGTACCATTATCACCATCGCCAGGCGGCGGCGGTGGCGTAGGCACATCGGACGGTGTGTAGAGGATGATGATTTGTTCAATCTGAATCGTGCCATCTTCGGCCACACAAGCCACAATCATAACCACGCTGCCCACTTTGAGTTCGCCTTCAAGCGCAACCTCATCCATATCGAGGCTGGTGCCATTGCTTAACGTTAGAGTACCACTGCCGATTTGGGTGACAACGGCCGTTACCGTCACACAACCCTCGTCAACCGCCCCACGCAAGCGGTCAATGCGCGTCGCCAACCAGATGCCATCTTCCATAATCCGCGCCGTCACCCGCACCAGATCACCCACTTCAATATCTTCGTCGATGCGGGTGTCGTTGTTTGTGTCCAGGGGTAAACCGTTAACCACCCAGGGATCAATTTCATCTACCGTGCCAGCGAAAATAATTTCAAACAAGTAATCATCATCCAGGAGCGTAATGCTGTCCGCCAGCCAGGTGCCATCTGGCAAGATACGACCCGTCACCTGCACCGCATCGCCCACCACAATGTCATCGTCAATGAGTGTATTGGCAGACGTGATGAAGCCAATGCCAGCTACCTGCCACGGATCGATGCTTTGCACCTCACCAGAAATGTTGAAGGTCGCCAGAGTGGTGTCAACACGCTCAATACTACTGGCAAGCCAGGTCTGGTCTTCGAGAATAAGCCCTTTCACCTGAACGATGTCACCAACCAGGATGTTGTGGGAAACGGCCGTTTCGCCATCCACCATAATCGTCACGCCAGAAATGAGCCACATCTCATCACTCATCTGCTGCACCACACCAGTGAAAGCAAAGGGATAACCCGTTTCATCAGGCAAACGCACAATGCTGGCGGCCGTTAGAGAACCATCAGACCCAATCATGCCCGTAACGTGGACTGTATCATTCAGTTCAATCTCATCATCAATTTCACTGTCATCATTGATTTGAATGGTTTGTCCGGCAACAAGCCACGCCTCATCACCCATCTCAGTAACAATGCCCGTGAGGCTGAATTGATTGGCGGGAGAGTCTTGCACCAACGCAATATAGTCAGCGATGTTTTGCCCATCTGCGGCCAGATAACCCGTCACAAACACGCTATCACCAATCTGGGGATCGCCACTAATGATCGTGTTTTCGTTGACAACAAAGGCTTGCCCGGCAATGATCCAGGAATCTCCTTTGGCACTCAGTTCACCCTGCCCCGTGATGGTAAATGCGGGTGTCGTGGGAGGTTCATTCGCTGGAATCGTGGTGAGTTTACCGGGCGTCACGGAAACTGTGTGGCTGCTGCCAGTCACATCAACGCGCCCTTCCGAAACGGCAATGCGGGAAAACTGTTCAGGGGCGACGCTAACCTGGAATTTCGTGCCTCGAGCAATGCCAGAGCCATCAGGTGTCAACACTTCGTAGAGAGAGCCACCATCATTGCGAAACTGCACGGCATGTCGGCTTTCGCCCTGCCATTGATTGAGCAAGACGGTGCGGAAACCAGTTTCAGGACGCTGTGCATCAAGTTGTTCGATGGTCAAGCCGGTGTTTGGGCCAAGAGTGGCAGCACTGTCATCGTAGAAAGTGAGCTTGGCGCTTGAAAGTGCGCCCGTACGAATTTGTGTGCCTGCTGCCAGCGCATGTAAACCAGTGACGGCTTGCCAGGAGCCACCAGATTCCTGTATTTCGACCAGTCCCTGAATATCGGTAAGCGCTGCCAAACCGGGGCCAGTCGCCAGAGCTGCCGACAGAACTGGCAGGTAAGTGGTAGTGGTCGAGTTTGCTGCTGTTGCAGGATCGACCGCCGCCATTTCAACAGATTCGGCGGGTTGTTGTTCGGTGTGGGTGGTTTCTTCGGAAACGGCCGTTTCCTTTTCAATCTTCTGCGCCAACTCCAACTCAGACGCAGGACGGTTCGCCCACAAGCCGATGGCAAGCATAACAACAACCACCACCGCCATCGCCCCAGCCATACGCACCGGCGAGTTAAAAAAGTTAGCCAATAAGACGAAAAAACCAACCTTTTCAGATTCGGTTACGGGTGGCGGAGCAGCAGAAAGCAGTGCCGCTCGCTGGGCCGCCACTGATGCGGCTACCGGCACAGGTGCCTGGATTTGTTGTAACTGAGCAGCCAACTGCAATAACTCAGCATCTTCGGCTGAAAGCCCAGCCTGGCAAGCTGCCAAAGACTCCCCCGCTTCCAATCGTTCTAAACGTTCTTGTAAAATATCATCTTGTTCGTTCATACTTTCCCCCTGTTATTGCAGGGCGGCACGAAGTGCCTTTAAGCCGCGGTGTTGGTGAGACTTCACAGCGGCAACAGAGTAATCAAGCGTTTCAGCTACTTCTTGCAGAGAATAACCAGCGAGAAAGCGCAGTTCTACAACTTCCCGCTGGGTGGGATCAAGGGCTGCCAATGCTTCCTGCACAGTGGCCAGGGTGAGATTATTCTCTGCAACAATATCGGGGTTTGTCTCAAAACTTATCATCGTTTCTACATCCTGAAGGGGAACGGCCGTTTTGCCTTGCCGTTTACGAAATTCATCTGTGACAAGGTTTCGGGCGATGCGGTACAACCATGCCCGAAAGGGCGTCTCGTTAATTTTGTAACCTGATAAGCCGCTCACCATCCTGGTAAAGGTTTCACCGGTCAAATCTTCAGCAAGCTGCTGGTTTCCAACCCGTGACCACACAAACCGAAAAATATGCATCTGGTGACGGTCATATAAAGCACCAATGGCTGTAATGTCACCTTGTTGGGCGCGTTTGACGAGTTCGTTATCTCTTTGTGAATCAAGCACTGAATGTCAGGTTCCTTTTTAGGTTTGCGTCGATTCTACTGAAGATAACGAAACAATCGAAAAAAGGATTCAAA
>JACSSI010000168.1 GCA_014879345.1 Anaerolineae bacterium
AATCCTAAAATCATAATAGTCACGAGCATCGTAGCCAACATGAAATAATGTTGTGGGTTTTTTGAAAATGAAATATTTCATTGAATTCTCATAGCATTGTGACATCCCAAAATCGTGAAGTTGACGCAATTGGAACCGTTCACAATCCATTTTTCCCATGAACTGTTAGCATTTCAGGCATATAGCCGTTATTTTTAGTCTGCCATAAATTGGATAAGGCTAAAAATTACGGCTTTTTGTTTTCAGGTGTGGGGTGGCGGTTATTGCGTAGAAGGAGGTGAATAAATAGTAATTGTATACTAAATGGTAATATGTGAATGAGGCTTATGGAATGGTTGTAAGTAATGAGTTTTCATACCTTAGCCTGCCTTAAATCTCCAAGAACCCACTGTGTTGACATGGAGATAAGCCGAAATCCTTAATTGTAGTAGTTCTTAAAAAATGAAAGTCCTTGTAGCATAATTTCTTGAGGAGGAAACTATGTCTAAAAATCCCAAAAGTCGCGTGATTTTATTATTCGCGCTTATGTTAGTGTTATTACTCTCGGTTACCTCATTGCAAGCGCAAGACAAAGACTTGCAACCTGCTCCTGACGGCGTTACCGTTGAATCCGCTTATTATGGTGATACGGATGATAAAGGTGCGGCGCTGTTGGCTCCGGCATCAATGGCTCGCACGGTTGATCCCAGTGATCTTGAGCAGGTTAGCATTATCGTAACCCTGGATGAAACAGCCGATGTTGCTTCATTGGAGAAAGTATCTGGTGGTGAAATCGTCAATACTTATACCAATGTTTTCAAAGGTGTTTCCATGATTGTTGCTGGTGACAGTGTGGAAAGTGTTGCTGGCGTTCAGGGTGTGACTGGTATTTACCTGGATGAACTGATGCAACCCGATACTGATGCCAGCCCTGAGTTTATCGGTGCTGATGTATTATGGGATGATCTTGGTGGACAAGAACATGCCGGTGAAGGTGTTGTGGTTGGTATCTTGGATACTGGTATTTGGCCGGAACACCCCTCCCTTAGCGATCCGGATCCCTTTGGGAATGCCTATCCTGCACCTCCTGGTGGACCGTATGCTTGTGATTTTGGTAACACAGCCTTTAACCCCAATGACGTTCCGTTTACCTGTAACAATAAGCTAATCGGCGCTTACGATTTTACGGCTACTTATGGTGCAGTTGTGGGACTCCTGCCAACAGAATTTGATTCTGCACGGGATGCGAATGGTCATGGTACGCATACAGCCACAACCTCAGCCGGTAATGGTAACGTTTCAGCCACCCTGCTTGGTGTCGATCGTGGCCTAGTGTCTGGTATTGCCCCTCGCGCTCATGTGATTATGTACAAAGTCTGTGGTGAGGACGGTTGCTTCAATAGTGACTCTATTGCAGCTGTTGATCAAGCTATTGCCGATGGCGTTGATGTGATCAACTTCTCCATTAGTGGTGGTGGTAATCCTTATTCAGACGCTGTGAGCCAGGCTTTTGGTTCGGCGTATGAGAATGGTGTTTTTGTAGCAGCTTCAGCCGGTAACTCTGGCCCTGGTGCTAATACAGTTGCTCATCGTGAACCGTGGACGACAACGGTAGCTGCCAGCACTTCTGATCGTCACTTTGTGAGTACGGCGACATTGGTTGCTGATAATGGTGATACGCTTGAATTGAAAGGCGCTACGGTAACAGCTGGTATTTCTACACCAACTGCGGTTGTCTTGGCTGCTAATTATGGCGATAAATTATGCCTGAGTCCATTTGCTGCCGGCACGTTCAGTGGTCAAATTGTGGTATGTGAACGTGGTGTCAATGCTCGTGTTGCCAAAAGCTTTAATGTGGCTGCTGGCGGTGCTGGTGGGATGCTGCTTTACAATCCTGTCAATCAGGGGCTGGCGACAGATAATCACTTTATTCCCAGTGTTCACTTTGATGGTGATGAAGGCGTTTTGTTGACGAACTTCATGGCTGGGCATACTGGCGTAACTGGCACGTTTACCAGTGGTTTGGCAACGGCCGTTCCTGGTGACATGATGGCTTCCTTCAGCTCCCGTGGTGGTTCTGGGCAGTCCTTAGGTATCAGCAAACCTGATATTACAGCACCTGGTGTCCAGATTTTGGCGGGTCATACACCATTCCCAGCGACAGAAGAAGGTGGATTACCTGGTCAACTGTTCCAATCCATTCAAGGAACCTCGATGTCTAGCCCGCACATTGCGGGTAGCGCTGCCTTGATCAAAGCAGCACATCCAGATTGGACCCCCGGCCAAATCAAATCAGCCATGATGCTCACAGCCAATGGTACACACGTCAAAGAAGATGGTGTCACACCGGCCGATGCGTTTGATTACGGCTCTGGTCGTATTGATTTGACCCGTGCGGCTGATTCACCGTTGACAATAGATGAAACGCTAGAAAACTACATGGCTTTAGAAGATTCCTTATGGGATGCAAACTATCCCAGCCTCTATGTGCCGGTCATGCCTGGTCGCATCACTGTTGAAAGGACACTTCATAATGAGTTAAATCGTCGTTTTGTTGGTATGACATATGTGGATGCACCGGCTGATGTTAAAATCAGCGTTTCGCGGTGGGTCAACATTCCTGCCAATGGTTATCATACCGGAGAAATCACGGTCGATGCCGCACAAGTACCATTGGGTGAAGTTCGTTTTGCCACGATCTATATCTACTCCCATTACGGCGTCTTGCGCTTCCCTGTGACGATTGTACGCAACCAACCAGTTGTGACCCTGGAACAGAGCTGTGACCCTCTTAATTTTGCAAGATTCACATCAACAAACTGTACAGTCACCGCGACAAATACCAGCTTTGATGAAGAAACCATCAGCATTACAGACCGTCTGCCCAACAGCTTGCTCTTGAACAAGTGGAAATTGGATGGTGCAACTGCTCGTGGACATCAATTCTTCAGCTACGAAGGAACCTTAGCTGGAGCGCAGCCGCCAATGTACGATGTTGCGGTTGATCCTTTAGCATCGCCATTTGGCTATGTGCCTTTGGCTGGGTTTAACCCGACTGTTGTTTCGGCTTCGGATGAAAGCATCACTAATTTCAATGTGCCGGCTTATACATTTGCTGGTGAAACCTACAGCCGGATTGGTATTGTCTCAAATGGTTACATCGTTCTTGGCGGTGGTACTGGCGCGGATGTAAACTTCCTTAATACTGATTTGCCCGATCCAGCCCCACCCAATAACATCGTTGCGCCATTCTGGACAGATCTGAACCCTGGCGCAGGAGGACGTGTTTTACTAGCGCTCTTGACAGATGGTACAAATTCCTGGATGGTTGTGGAATGGGAAGGCATAAAGAATTGGAGTGATGGCATGCCCAATACCTTCCAAGTCTGGATCAGCTACACCCAACCTGATGACATCAGCTTTGTATACGGCCCTGCCATTACGGCTGGTGATGGTGGTTTCCTCACAGTTGGTGCAGAGAATGCTTACGGGACATCCGGTAATACAGTGTACTTTGATGGTGTAGGCACACCGCCAGCCCCATCAGCCACAGGTTACGAAGTAGATGTCTTTGCGACACCGGGTGAACCAGGTGGTTCTCATGTGATTAACTTTGAAGCTTGGGCTGTGCATCAAGGTGCATGGACTAACTGCGCAGAGATGGAATCTGAGGGCTTCTTTGGTACCAATATCGCCTGTGTCAACGGAGTCATTTCCCGCAGATAAACTGGTAGTATGATTACCAGCGGTTGATTGCTGGATAATTGATAGATGAAGGGTAGATTGGGAAACTGATCTACCCTTTTTTCTTTTATGGTGCTTAGAACTATGCTAAACTGCTAACGTAAATTGATTGGGTTTGACAAGCGACTATATGATGAATGAAAAGCAAATTCCTCTTTTAATTGATCCCACGGGACGACAACATCTACTCGAGAATGACAAAACAACAATCGGCCGGGCGGTGGATTGTGACATTGTGATAACAAGCAAGCGTGTTTCCCGCGAGCATACGCAAATTCGCCGCGAAGGGTGGCGCATTTATGTGGAGGATTTGGGTAGCACCAATGGTACTTTTCTTAACAATGACCGCTTGATGGGACCGGTGCAGCTTCGAGACGGAGATCGGATTCAGGTGGGTGATGTGTTGTTTGCATTTCATGATCCTGATGTGACATATCAGGAGACGCCATTGCCGGAATTAGATGTAGATGTGTCAGGAGGTGTGGTGCGCTTGAACCGGCAGCCTGTGGCATTAGCACCTAAGGAGTTTTCTTTGTTGGCATTTCTTTTTGAGCGAAGGGGTGAGGTTTGCTCGAAGGATGAGATTGGTTTGATGGTGTGGCCGGAATATCAGGAAGGGGTTTTTGATTATCAGATTGAGAATTTGGTGCGTCGGCTGCGGGCTAAGCTGGAACCTGATGCGGGCGAGCCACAGTTACTTTTAACTGTGCGAGGACGCGGTTATAAGCTGGTTTTGTATGAGTAGATTTGTTTCGATAGCTGGTTGTTAGCTAACAGTTAGGCATTTCCCTTTTTTTCCTTTTATCATCTCCAAATATACAGTGTGCAGTGTTCAGTTGTAATTCTTGGACAGAACACAGAATACCGAACACCGGAGTTACATCATGGCAGCATCACTTGAAGGACAAAAATTAGGTAAATATACGATTCTTGAGCCATTGGGCAGTGGGGGGATGGCACGGGTTTATCGCGCTTACCACGCTAAGTTAGACCGGTATGTGGCTGTTAAGGTGCTGCGTTCTGACCTGGTTGACGACCCTATGTTTTTGTCTCGATTTAAGCAAGAAGCACAGGCTGTGGCTGCTCTGCGCCATCCCAACATTATTCAGGTTTTTGATTTTGATGTGGAAGATGACCTTTATTACATGGTCATGGAATTGCTGGATGGGGATTCGCTCCACACCCGGCTTAATGATTACCGGATTCGTAATGACCAGATGCCTTATGGCGAAATGGTGCGTATTTTGTTGGATGTGTTGGATGGCCTGGATTATGCACATGCTGAAGGCATGATCCATCGAGACATCAAACCGGCCAATATTTTGTTGACGAAGAAGGGGCAGGCGGTTTTGGCTGACTTTGGCATTGCGCAAATCATTGGCAGCACGCAGCATACTGTATCTGGCGCGTTGTTGGGAACGCTTAACTATATGGCGCCTGAACAAGGCATGTCGGGTAAGTGTGATGTACGCAGTGATATTTATTCGATGGGTGTGGTTTTTTATGAGATGTTGACGCAGCAGCCTCCCTATGATGCAGATACGCCGTTGGCTATTTTGATGAAACATGTCAATGACCCTTTGCCGGTGCCGCATCAAATTGATCCCAATATCCCGATGGCTTTGGAGCGCGTGGTGCTTAAGGCGTTGTCTAAAGACCCGGATGATCGTTTTCAAACGGCGGCGGAAATGGCGCAGTCACTGCGGCAGGCGGCGGGGGAAGCGGTGTTGGAATTACCTGACCGCATTTCATTGCCCCTTTCGTTTTCGACGATGCAGTCGCCTTCTGAGTCGGTGGCGGTGATTTCGGGCACGGCGCGGCGGCAGTTGGTTGATGCTGCGTTTGCGGCTGAAGAGACGGATGCGTCGTTGGGGCCAAAGCTGGAGGCGGAATTGGCAGCGCTGAAACACGTTGAAAAGAAACAATTTGAGCGTTTGCCGGTGATGGTGGCAGACCATAATTCAATTGAGGAACAAAGACGGGAGTTGACGGTGGCGAATGCGGCGGTAACGGCCGTTACCATTTTCATTAGCGCCAATTTAATTATGATTATGCTGATGGGTCTGTTTGACAGCCGGGGGGCTTTTCATTACTTTTGGCCCGCTGAATTGGCAATGATTGCTGGCGGTCTGTTTTATATCATGAAACCCACGCGAATTATCTGGTTGATGATCCCTGCTGGTATTCTCCTGGGGTTGAGTTTCTTATTTACTGTTTCCAATCTGTTTAATGCCTGGGGAGCCTGGGGTTTTATTTGGCCGCTCGTGATTTTTTTAATCATGGGAACAATTTGGTGGTCGGTTAAATGGGCTGGTCGTGGTGAGATGACGCGCCGCAAGGCATATGCGGCAGGGCATGGCCTGAGCCGTGCAGCTTATGGACTCGTCGCTTTCATCGGGTTAGTTTCGATTCCTTTTGGCAGTTGATTTATACAAAACAAGATGGGTTTCATCTTAAGCCGGCAGCGATTTCGTTGTTGGCTTTTTTTGTGCAACTCTGCAACTTGATAGCAAACAGTTAGGTTAAGGATAGGCTTTTGTGAAGCTCATGTTTTATGCTGAAGGCAGATTTGTTAAACAACAATTTAGGAGGCTTCTCATGACAAAACGATCTTCGGTGGTGTTTGGTTTAGTGCTTATCTTTTTAGGTGTTCAGACTTTTTTCTATCGTGCATTTTTGCCGATTTTTGGTTTGGAGACGGGTAACGGCCGTTTATGGCCTTTGTTCGTGGCAAATATTGGTATCCTGCTCGTCTTGATCCCGTTTTTGGCGCGGGATCATCGCGGGCTGGGAGCGCTGTTTATTCCGGGACTACCCATCGTTACCACCAGCGGTATGTTACTGTTAGCCAGCATCACCGATTGGTGGGGAATGTGGCAGTACATGTGGCCGCTGGTTGTCCTTAGCTTTGCCCTGGGATTTGTGGTGGCTGCGGCCTGGTCGCGCATTGTCTGGTTTTTGATTCCGGCGCTGATTGTGGGCGTCAACGGTGTCATGTTCCTGTTCTGTGCCGTGACGGGCTTGTGGCAGGTGTGGGCAGGGTTGTGGCCGGTTGAACTGTTAGCGATTGGACTATCTTTGCTGCTGGTGAACATCTGGGTGCAGTCGAAGGGTTTGTTTACGGCGGGTATGGTGTTGAGTGTGTTGGCTGGTTTTGGTTTCGCCCTGATGGCGCTTGTCTTGTCTGGTTGGGTGAGCATTGTGGCCGCCTTGATTTTGGTGAGTGCCGGTCTGGTGCTGCTAGGACGAAATGCGCTGCCGCAGCTTTCAGGTGGCGAGTCCGGCACAAACGAGAAACTAGCTGATACTTACTCTAAAGAGGACGTGATCCGCATCAAAGAAGCTGTGTAACGGCCGTTGCTTCTTAAAATAGATAAGCCACTCAAGCCAGTGGTGGGTTGATAGATTGTTATCACTCACTGCTGGCTTTTTGTGTTTTAAAACGCGAGATTTTTGATGCTGCCATGACGATTCAAGTCCTAGTACCAATGGGGAAAGATATTCACGGTTGATCCCTTTATAATGACTGACGGTACTTTTACCGTGTATTGACGCATGGATCACACATCGAATCATTTATCATAACGGCTCCATTCACAAATTAAATTGAAAGGAGTAGCAAAATGCGTAGCATTATTCGTATAGCGAGTTTGGTTTTGGTTGTAGTCTGGATGCTGGGGGAGCAACGGCCGTTAGCCGCAGCCGGTGTAGTAGGCACGGGTACGCCGGGGAGTTGCACTGAGAGCGCGTTGATTGCGGCTTTAGCAGGCGGTGGCGTCATCACCTTTAACTGTGGCGTCAATCCGGTGACGATTACTGTGACCAGTCAAAAAAATATCGGAGCCAATACCACCATAGATGGCGGGGGCCTGGTGGCGATTAGCGGGGGCAACAGCACCCGCATCTTCAACGTGCAAAATAACAATAACAACAGCGGCTATAGTTTTGTGGTACGGAACCTGACGCTGAAAAACGGCCGTTCTACCAACAACGGTGGTGGCATTTACGTGGAACGGCTCAGTTCACTCACTATCGAAAATAGCATCTTTACTGGCAACGTTGGCAGCAATGGCGGCGCTGTGGCCACCAATGGCTGGGGGGCAAATGACGCTGGCGTAGCCGTCACCGTC
Organism: Anaerolineae bacterium; assembly: GCA_014879345.1. Classification (GTDB taxonomy): domain Bacteria; phylum Chloroflexota; class Anaerolineae; order Promineifilales; family Promineifilaceae. The sequence goes on from JACSSI010000168.1 coordinate 7,854, forward strand.
ACCGGTAGCACCTTTACCAACAATTCAGCGACGGCTGCGGCCATTCCTGGTGGGGGCAATGGCGGTGGCGGATTTTATCTGTCTGGCGGTTCTGCCTTGACTGTGAGCAATTCCACCTTTACGGGCAACCAATCCCAAAACGGTGGTGCCATTCATCTGCTGCACAGCAATTTGCTGGCGACAAATGTCACCTTCAATAACAATGTCGCCAATAATACGGCGGGCGGCGGCGGTGGGGGTGCGATTTATATGGATGGCACTAAAAGCATGGCAGGTGAGGTACGCATTATTGGCAGCCAGTTTAACGGCAACAGCACCAATCAACTGGGCGGTGCCATGTTTACTTATCCAGAAGGCACGGGTACAGTCACCATCAAGACCAGTACCTTCAATGGCAATGTCTCTAATACCCGAGGGCAAGGCGGCGCGATTTACCATCAGGCTGAGAATGATATGCAGCCAATGACGATTGAGGAGTCTCTGTTTGTCAACAATCGGGCTGTCTCAAATGCTGCTGACCGGGCGGGACAAGGCGGCGCTATCTGGTCTACAGAGGCGACGCTGGTTATTAAAAACAGCACCTTTACCCAAAATGATGCCTCGAACGCAATCAACTTGCCTGGAGATGATTGGCATCGTGGTTTTGGCGGCGCGATTCGCACAAATCAAAATACGACGATTGTGAACAGCACCATTGCCAATAACACGGCCGGTTTTGTGGGCGGCGGCTTGGCAGGGGCGGCCAAGGTCAAGAACACGATTATTGCCAATAATACGGGCG
>JACSSI010000169.1 GCA_014879345.1 Anaerolineae bacterium
ATTTCATAATCGCATTAGCACAATGTATGGGTTTTGATAATCTGGCACATGTGCGACGGGTTTTTCAAGTAAGATTGGCGGGAGCCTTGTTTTCAGGCTGACTTTGGAAACGCCCTGGCATGGCTGCCTGTTCTGGCAAGTTGTAATTCATTGTTCTCAACGCGATAAATAAGCAGCCAATCCGGTTGAATATGACATTCACGGAATCCACGCCAATTACCAACCAATACATGATCCCGGTAACGTTCATCGAGCGTTTCTTCAGCCACCAGCGCCATAAGCACTGCTTGCAACTGCGTTAAATCAATACCCTGGCGCTTCAAACGCTTTACATCCCGACGAAATTTTGTTGCCTGACAAATCGTGAGCGGCATTGTTTAGCTGTCCCAATCGGCAAATAAGTCATCGGTTGTAGAAAATGTTTTGCCACCACCATCTTCCAACTCATTCATGGCGGCTAAAGTATCTGCGTTAGGGGTTTTTGCAGTTGGTTGGAAAGGAAGGCCACCACTGTTAACTGTTTGTTGTAAGAATAGACGGATCGCTTCTGCTGTAGACATCCCTATTGCTGAAAAAACCGCTTCTGCATCTTGTTTCAGATTTTCGCTTATTCGTGCTTGCACAGTAACATTTGACATGCTGCATTCTCCCTTATCAAATCTCAACACTCAAACCATTGCTGCATTTTACACACATTTGAATGCAAATTGCAATCATTTGTATTTAAGAATTCATTCAACACTCAATTCCGCATCCAAATCAGCCGCCAGCTTGAGCGCCAATTCAATTGACACCGCCAGCGCTTCTTCACTGACCGCATCCAGCGTGTCGGCAGGGGTGTGGTAGACGGAGCCGCGTTCGTCGTTGCTCCAGAGCATGCCCATGAAGGTGGTGGCCTGTGCGCCCCCTTTAGCCAGTTCAGCCGCGTCCGTGCCACCGGTGAGAAAGGCGATGGGATGCAGGTCTACAGAACGGCCGTTTTCCACCAACAATCGCTGACAACGCCCACTCAACGCCTCAGACAGTTTGACACTGCCATTGATGTCGCTGGTGAGCAAGAATAAATCATCGACGTTGTAGAGGCATTCCAGATTGAGGTTCCAGGTGGGCAGCTCTACGTGACTATTTTGGCCGTGTACCCACGCTCTGGCACCACGCAGCCCCGCTTCTTCGGCATCCCAACTGGCGGCAATAAGGCGCAAATGCTGCAAGCCTTGCCCGTTTGCTTTTTGAGCCGCCAACAGCCGTAAAGCTTCCCAGGCGGCAGCGCTAGAAGCCAAATTGTCGCCAGCGCCAGGCGTGGCATCGGGCGAGGCAAACCACCACAACTGCACTGCCCACAAGAACAACACGCTAAAAACGGCCGTTACCAGCCAATTCCAGGAAAACGCAGCGCCTGCCGCCAACTGCCAAATGGTCAATCCCCAACTCACTACAAGCAGCAGGCCATAGATTCCCAATCCACCCATTACCCGTGCTGGATACAACTCTGGGCGATTGGCGAAAAAGTTAAAAACAAAGGAGCTGTCATGATGGCCGCTGATAAGGAGCTGCCCTTTTACCTCGCCGACTGGCTCAATCACAGCCAGGACATTACGCCCTGTTTCTTTGGGAAAAAAGCGATCCAGCAGTTCCCGGTACAAGAAAAACTGGGCCGCCATGATGACCAAACCCAGGGTGGTGAGGAAAGCGGCTAACCAGTAAATTTGAAACCAGAGCAGGATAACGGCCGTTACATACAAAATAACCAGTATCCGAATCCAGCCCAAAAACGCCTTTGGATGCACCTCAAAATCTTCCGTCCAGGCACGGTCGGCAAACGACTCTGCCTCTAGTTTGAGGGCATCGGCAGTTTGGCGGGAGGCCGCACTGCCAGAAGGACGAGTGCCGATGGTATCAATCAGTTTTCCTGTTAATGTGGTGGCGCGTTGCGCAGCTTGAGTAGTTATAGATTCAATCATGCCAAATTTTAGCATAGTTAACAGGGAGGACGCAGGGAAAACGGCCGTTTCCCGTCCCCTTCACCATATTGCCCCATCCCCGCCCATCAGTTAGAATGCAGAAACTCTGAGACTGGAGAGTGGAGATTCATCATCAATCTCTATCATCTAGTCTCTAATTTTTTAGGCGAAAACTTTGTTAGATAACACGACTGACGTCACCCCAGAAGAAAACCCCATTCCTGATTCACTAAAGGAAGATACTGGTGTTGTAAAAGCAGCGGCAATATTGGCGGCTGGCAACATCGTCAGCCGTATCCTGGGGCTGGTACGTGAAACCGTCAAAGCGAGTTTGTTCGGCGCTTCCGGCCTGCTGGCCGCTTACGAAATCGCCGCCTACATCCCCATAAGTCTCTTCGACTTGCTGATCGGCGGCATGGTCAATTCTGCCCTCGTGCCTGTTTTCAGTGATTACGCCAGCAAAAAAGACAAGACCGAATTGTGGGCTGTTTTGAGCATGGTTCTCAGTGCTGCCACCTTGCTGCTGGCGCTGGTTGTCATCATCGTAGAACTGTTGACGCCGCAGGTGGCGCACATCATCGGTGCGGGCAATTTTGAAGACCCCGCGTTGTATGACGTGAGTGTGCGCCTCATGCGCTTTGCCACGCCAGCGGTTTTCTTCATGAGTATCGCCAGCATTCTCACTGGCGCGCTTTATGCGCTGAAACGCTTTACCGTGCCAGCCTTCATCGGCGCTGTGCTTAATGGCGCCATTGTCGTCGCCGCCCTGCTCAAACCAGACCAAATTCAGAGCCTGGTGTGGGGGCTGTTGATCGGCTCTTTTTTGCAGATTTTGTTGCAACTTATTCCCCTGCGAGATGCTCGTCTGCGCTGGCATTTGAATCTGCGTCATCCCGCCATCCGCCGCATTCTCAAGCTGTATGCGCCCATCGTCGCCGGTTTGATTATCACCCAGATTTCTATTGCCCTCAGCTACAATCTGGCGACGCGCACGGGCGATGATAGTGTTGCTTTCATGCGCTTTGCCACCACGCTCTACCAGTTTCCATTGGGACTGGTGGTGACGGCGTTATCTGTTGCTATTTTGCCCACGTTGTCGCGCCAGGCCATTGACAATATTCCAGCTTTCAAACAGACGCTTTCCACTGGCTTACGCCTGGTTTTGACACTTATTTTGCCAGCCACGGCCGGTTTGCTGGTGTTGGCGGTGCCGATTGTGGCGCTGTTGTTTGAACGAGGGGAGTTTACGCCGGAGGATACGCAGATTACGGCGCAGGTGCTGCGTGTCTATCTCATTGGCCTGCCGTTTGCGGCGGTGGACCAGATGCTGGTGTTTGGCTCGTTTGCGCGGAAGGATACGCTGCGCCCTTCTCTGGTAGGCGTGGTGGCGATTCTGGTGTATCTGGCAACGGCCGTTCTCCTCATCAAGCCCCTGGGTTTATACAGCCTCATGGTGGCCGACGCCGTTAAACATATTGTGCATACGGTGATTATGGCTGTGATTACCCATCGTTCGTTGGATGGGATGCGTGGTTATGGCATTACAAAAGCGGCCGTCAAATCTTTCATCGCCGCGATTGTCACGGGGTTAGCCGCCTTTGGCATGATGGAACTGTTGCTGCCGCTGCTTACGCCGGACACGTTTTTGAGCCATACCTTGATGGTGGTGCTGGCTGGCATGGCCGGTCTTGCCGGGTACACGATGATGGTTTTTGTGTTAGATATTACGGAAGCCAAGTCGCTGCCAGCCATGTTCCGCAAACGTAATCAGGCATCTGTTGAATAGGGAATAGCAGATCGTGCAAGAGACGATAGTTTTTCGTCGCTGGCCTGTAGTTCGGGTAAAATTCGCAAAATTGCTACATTTTGAAAGCTGATTGAGGAAACGGCCGTTATGAACAATACCTACCAACTCGTCATACGTAAAGGCCCAAAGCCGGGTCAATCTTTCCCCCTCTTTGCTGCCACCGCCACCATCGGGCGCGATCCAATTTCTGACATTGCTATCAATGACCCGGAAGTGTCACGCCAACATGCGCGTCTCACCCAAACCAGCGACAGCTATCAAATTGAAGACCTGGGCAGTACCAATGGCACGTTTGTGAATGGTCTGCCGCTTGGTTCAGCGCCAGTGCAGTTGGCACACGGTAATGAAATTAAATTGGGCAGTGTTATCACCCTCTTGTTTGAACTAATGCCTGAGGATGAAGAAGAAGGGATGGGAGTGGAAACGGCCGTTGCCGCTCAACCGCCTGAAGAACCAAAATCCGATCCGATGCTGCCGCCAGACTTTGATCGACTGTCCGTGATTGACGACTTGCCTATGGCTGATCCCCAGGCCAGCATGATAGAGATTCAAGAAGAATTAGACACAGCCTTCAACGAAGAAAACATTCCCCCCCCACCCCCGCCAGACATTCCCCGTGTCACCGTATCCCCGTCCACAGTAACACCGTCAAAACCAGATAGAAATGGAAATCCAGCCCGCCGCCTGGTTGCCATGGGCGCCGCCCTTATTTTGCTTATGATGTGCTGCTGCTGCGGTTTCCTGGTGATTATGTATCAGTGGGGTGGTGACTGGCTGTTACAACAAATGGGACTGCTGCCATAAAAAAAAGCTTCAAGGAATAATATTCCTTTGAAGCCTAATGTCCTTGCTATTTACTGTTTACTGTTTACTGTTTACTTACATCACTCAATATCTTCTGGCTCTTTCTGCACAATCGTGTTACCCGTATCCGGGTCGATGATAATTGCATCATCAAGTTTATCCACGATTTCACCTTCCAGGATAGTTTCATATCCATCTTGCGCCCGGATTTCATGCAGATGACGTGCCACGATATGCGGTGGAGCCAGTTCAATAAAGACCTTTGCGCCCACAATCAAGGCTGTAATATCATCCAGTTGCCCCACCACTGGCGCAAAATCGGTAATCAGGTCGATGGGCATAACGAGATACAATAAACCCGCAAACGGCACAAATTTCAAATAGAATGGCACTTCCGGATCACGAATCAGCCGGAAAACAAGGCGTATTTGCTGCCAAACCTCTCGCCAAAATCCGGGGGTCTTTACAGAGGCAGTTTCATCTCCTGCAACGATTTTTTGTGTGGTGAGTGTTGAGTCCATTTTCATATCTTTGTCCTTATTGCTCTTATTATTCATGGTCATTACTCCTTTTTACGCATAAACAAGCATATCGTTGCAGACGTTGTGTTTTCTCATCTTTGACTAATCACATAATTTGCCAAATCTGGCAGGATTCTGTTGATGTCATATTGTTCCCATTGGGCAATGCCGCCAGCGGTAAACACGGTAAAGCCAATGACATAGCCATCTTCACGCACCCCATTATCATACCAGTTTAATTGATTGATAAACGCATCAACCCCGTTTTCACCTAATCCCTGTGCCACCCAATAGTCGGCAAAATCATCCCAGCCATGTCCATTGGGGCCTGGTCGTCCCATGCCGATGATGCCATCTATACCCGCTTCAGAAATGACCAGAGGCAGCACCAGGCCGCGCGGCTCTAAAATGTCCCGATAATACCAACGGTAGCGGAAGGTTAAGGAGCCGCGATCGGGGTAGGTGGGGTATCCAGGCAGCGGATCGCCGTAAAGGTACATCATATCGGGTGCGCCATATTCGTGTAGGGATAAGATGCCGCCATGTTCGATGGCTGCTTCGATGGCAGGCAGGAATAGCTCAAATTCGTCCATTTCTGGCACACCAGTGGAAAAACCGCCTATGGCCGCTTTCAACCCATGTTGGGCGAGTAGCCGCACCCGTTCTGCTTCAAAACGGGCATACCAATCCATATGTTCCAGATTGGGGTCTGGTTCGTTCCAGCCTTCCCAATAATCAATATAGGGATTCAAGAGATACCGTTCAAGTTGACGATCAACGAAATCACGAGCTGCTTTTTCTGGTTCACCGGTGTAGGTTTGGGCTGGCGGGCTGAGGCGGCCAATGGTGATGGTGCGGGGTGATACTTCTTTTACTTCTTCTAAAAATCCCAGGTCATCAACGCCTTTCATGACAGCGGGCTGTGCTTTCCGCACGAATTCCATGATGTTGGGGCTGTTGTTGCGCACGACATGGACGCCTAATTTGCTGGGGCCTAATTCTCCTGAGGGCGGCAGGGAGGGTATGCTGCTTTGATAACGGGTAGGAACGGCCGTTGCTGCTGCTGTCATCGTTGGTGTGGGCGTTTGGGTGGGGCGGGGGGTGTAGGTGGCAAAAGTGGGTACGACGCTGGGTGTCTGGCTCGGACTCAGGGTGGTTAGATTGTTTAAATTTGCGCCAGTTTGGCTGGCGGACTCAGGGGTGAATGTGGCTGGGATAGCGCCGGTATTGTTTGCGGGATCACTGGGGGAAACGGCCGTTTCCATACCAGTCTGCCCCACATTCGCTACAACGGCAGGTGCTGCCAACGTTGGTAAAACAGTTTCCGGCTGGCAAGCTGTTAAACTGACCCATAGCATCATGCCTATGAAGCCGTGCAGCGCAAAAGTCTTGTATTTTTGCATGTGTCAATGTTACCATTCTGCTTCTTTTCAGCCAATTTGTGTTCTGCTTCTTTTTTGCACCCCAATATCAGAATGTTACAATCATGCCCATGAGCTTGATTCTGATAATAAAATTACTTGTTGTTGTGATATTTTTGGTCATGTTTCTGCGCCGTCCAACTCTCACCTGGGGCGTTGGTTTATTGTGCGTGACAACGGCCGTTTTGCTCGATACCTTCCTGGGAACCTTCAACACCCTGGAGATGATCGCGGAACTCGGCTTCTTCTTCTACATCATCGCTGGTGTGTTAGTTGGCGGTATGGCCGTGTGGGCTTGGGGTGTGCTCAAGCCAGTGCGCCAATCAGAAATGGTTACGTCTGGGTCAGTTGTCAGCAAGACACCTGTGTTTATGCCCACTCAACCTGCCTCTGAAACGGCCGTTCCTGTCCAAAGTGACACCGCCTATGACCGCCAGATGCTCTATGAAGAAATCCAATCCCGCTTTGGTGTGGAAGATGTCTTCGACCTCATCTTTGATCTTGGCATCAACGAAAACGATGTCATGCCCCTCAATAATGACCCCAACCAGCTCATCATCAACATCATCGGCATGGCTGAAAATAACGGTCAAACTGGCGATTTGGCGTTGGCCGTTGAGCGTATCCTCACCCCCATCCCCGCCAACGCGCTGCCGCGTCTGGAAAAAATTGATACCAACTCCCCGCCCACCATTCTGCGCCATTACCTCATCGCCAACTATGACGTGGCGCAGCTACAAATAATGGCCGTCACTCTCGGAATCGACTGGGACGACCTCGGCGCTGGCGGTAAAAAGACCAAAGTGCGCAATCTGCTGCTCTACCTTTATCGCCGCAATCGTATCGACGAACTTGTCAAACTCATGAAAGCCCCCTTAGCCGAAGAAGAATAATAACTAGAAAAACGTTACCTCTCGGTATTTATGCAAGCAGTTGATCTAATCATCCAACATGCGTCACAACTGTTAACTTGTGCCTCTCCTGATGGCCCCAAGCGCGGCGCGGCCATGCGCCATGTGGGCATGATTGCAGACGGTGCGGTGGCGGTGCAGGCTGGGAAGATAGTGGCGGTGGGGAAAACGGCCGTTATCCAATCCAACTTTCACGCCGCCCAAACCATTGACGCTACAGGCAAAGCCGTCTGCCCCGGCTTCATCGATCCCCACACCCACACCGTCTACGGCGGCGACCGTGCCCACGAATTTGAACTGCGCATCCAGGGAGCCAGTTACATGGAAATCATGGCCGCAGGTGGCGGCATCGTCAGCACCATGCAGCAAACCCGCGCCGCTTCTGTTGAGGAACTGGTAGACTCTGCCAGAAAACGGTTGGATGAAATGCTGAGATTGGGGACAACTACAGTCGAAATCAAAACCGGCTACGGACTAGACCTGGCCACCGAACTCAAAATGCTCCAGGTCATCGAAACGCTCGACCAAAGCCACCCCTGCGACCTCATCCCCACCTTCCTCGGTGCCCACACCCTGCCGCCCGAATATAAAGACAATTCCGAAGGCTACGTTTCGCTCGTCATCAACGAGATGATTCCGGCTGTGGCCGACTGGTATCAAGCTTCCCACTTTGCCGCCAACCACACGCCCCTCTTCATCGACGTATTTTGCGAAGACCATGCCTTCACCGTTGAACAATCGCGGTGCATTTTGCAAGCTGGTATCGACGCTGGCTTCCGCGCCAAAATCCATGTGGATCAGTTCACCGATTTGGGCGGTGTGGCGATGGCTGTTGAACTGGGCGCTATCTCTGCTGATCATCTGGACGTGACGGGCGAGCAAGCCATTCACCTGTTAGCTAAATCCGACACAATTGCCACGCCCCTGCCCGCTGTGAACTTCAACTTGGGCAGTTCTGTTTACGCCAATGCCCGCGCCCTGATTGATGCTGGCGCTATTCTGGCACTCTCCACCGACCTGAACCCTGGTTCTGCCCCCTGTCTTTCCATGCCCATGGTGATGGCGATTGCTTGCCGCTTCCAAAAACTCTCACCTGCCGAAGCGCTCAACGCCAGCACCATCAACGCCGCCCATGCCATCGGCCTCGGCCACAAACTCGGCTCCCTCGAACCCGGCAAGCAAGCAGACATCCTCATCCTCAAAGA
>JACSSI010000170.1 GCA_014879345.1 Anaerolineae bacterium
CCGCCTTTGCCTTCGACAAGCTCAGGCGTCGGCTTGTTGGTTAAATTACTTTTGTTACAACGTATTTATAGTAGGCGCGGCAGGTGCGATGCACTTTTGAAACTGCGTCGCACCTATCAGCGCAAGATACATCCTACTCCCAAACAGCAATACAGAAAACTGGCATATGTGGCGTACCTTATAAGACAAATGACGGTCATACCCAAGCCAAAATCACAACATATGACGCGCTCATTTCCCTCTAAACCGACGATTCCAAGGCTATGCCAACCCGCTAAAATTCAGCAGAAATCAAGATAAAAACGCAGAAGTTCAACTTTTCAAAATAGTTGAACTTCTTCTTAGCGGATTAGGAGAAGTATTAAATGGCTGTAAACGTTTCACGTATCAAACGCACCCTCATCGGTGAACCCTTTCCCACCCACCAAGAATCCCATGAGCGTCTGGATAAAGTCCGCGCCTTAGCTGTCTTTGCCTCTGACCCCATTAGCAGTAATGCCTATGCGACCGAGGCAATAATGAGCGTCCTCATTGTCATTGGCGTGGGGGCATTGCGGTTAACGATGCCGCTGGCCTTGGCGGTTATGGGCCTGGTATTGTTGGTGGTCTTTAGTTATATCCAAACGATTCTCCACTACCCGGATGGCGGTGGCGCTTACACCGTTACCAAAGATAATCTTGGCGAAACGCCTTCTCTATTTGCTGGCTCTGCTCTGTTGATTGACTATGTCCTGACTGTTTCTGTATCGGTTTCGGCCGGGATGCGTGCCGTTACCTCTGCCGTGCCGGAACTGCTGCCTTACAGTGTGCCAATGGCGTTGTTTGCCATCATTTTGCTGACATGGGTGAATCTGCGCGGTGTGCGTGAGAGTGGCACGGTTTTTGCGATTCCTACTTATCTGTTTGTGGTTGGTGTCTTGGTTACGGTGCTGCTTGGTCTGGTGCGTATTTCTGGAATGTTTGGTTTGCCCTATCCCGTCAACCCGGTTCATGCTGTGGAAGCGGCCGCCCATCCCGCCAGTACATTTTTGTTTATTTGGCTGTTACTGCGAGCGTTTGCGGCCGGTTGTACGGCACTGACGGGCATTGAAGCGATCAGCAACGGTGTGCAAGCATTCAAGAAACCGGAAGCACGCAATGCCGCTTTAACGATGGTAGCGATGGGTGTTATTGCTATGTCGCTGTTCATCGGCATTACTTATGTATCAACCAGTTTGCACTTGATTCCTTATGAGGAAGAGAGCATTTTGTCTCAGATGACCCGTGCGGTGACGGATGGACTTCCCGGCGGCCGTTTTCTCTATTATTGGGTACAAATTTTCACGATGTTGATTTTGGTGTTGGCGGCCAATACTGGCTACCAGGATTTCCCGCGCCTCAGTTCGTTTTTGGCGAAGGATGGTTTTATGCCGCGCTGGATGCAAAATCGCGGCGACCGATTGGTCTTCAACGGCGGCATCATTACGCTGGCTATAATTTCTTCTATTGTGGTGATGGCTTTTAGGGCTGATGAAATTGCGATGCTGCCGCTGTATGCTCTCGGTGTTATGTTAAGTTTCACATTGTCGCAAAGTGGTATGTTCCATCTGATGGGACGTATTTCCCACTTAAAGCCAGGGGAAACACTCAAAACGCAGGTGACGACCATTCATTATGAGAGGGGTGTGTGGTGGAAACGCGCTTTAAACGGTGTCGGGGCAGTGGTGACGTTTGTGGTGCTGTTGGTTCTGATTGCAACGAAGTTTACTGAAGGTGCCTGGCTGATTGTGATTGCTATTCCTGCGCTAGTCTATGGTTTTCGGGCTATCAAGCGCCATTACAACGCGGTGGCCGCTAATTTGAGTACGCAAACGTTTGATACGCATGAGATGCGCGAGATTGCAGATGCGGTGATTGTGCCGGTGGCGGCTGTGCATCGAGGGACGCTGCGTGCGCTGCGGTATGCAAGTATGTGGTCTGATAATGTATGTGCTATTTCTATTTCAACAGATGCTCAAGCAAAAGGGCGGTTGTTGGCAAAATGGGCTGAATTCCCGGAAATAACGGATTCTATTCATTTGGAAATTATTGATTATGAATACCGTGATATTTTGACGCCGATGGTGGAATATATTATTAATGCTGCTAATGTGACTTATGCGGGTATGTTGGTGACTGTGGTTATTCCTGAATTTATTCCGGAACGGACAAGTGCCAGGTTTTTGCATAATCAGACGGCGAATTTGCTGCGGTCACGGCTGCGCCATTATGATAATGTGGTGATTATTGATGTGCCGTATCTGGTGCAAGGCTAATTAATTGTTAATGGTTAATTGTTAATGAGGTTGTTTTGTTAACAATTAACCATTCTTTATTTTTGTTTTTTTCGCTGTTATGAACGAAAACGAATGGAAAACGGCCGTTTGTCCTGAATGCGGTCTCTCTATCCACCTTTCTACTCAACCGCATCTTTATCATCTGCTGCTCTGTCCTCGATGCGAAACGTTGCTGGCGGTAACGGCCGTTTCCCCCATCCACCTCGACTGGGCATTTGAAGAGCCAGACGACTCAGAAATCGACTTCACCCCCTTTTCTCCCCGTTCCATTTCATAATAAACGTAGCGCGTCGTGCGTAGCCAGCAGGTTGTACGCACGACGCGCTACGCGTTACGTGTTAAATTCATTGCGTCTTCCCTTAACATTCATTAAGATACACGCCATCATGATCAATTTACCCGCAGATGTTTTGGATGACTTCTTCCGCAAAATTCCTATGGGCGTGGCGATTTATAATCGCGATTTAACGTTACGTATCTATAACGAGACTTGGCTTTCTTATGTCAACTCATATCAGGGAAATGCTAACTTTATTCCCACACCAGGTATGACCCTTGCTGATTTATTCCCTCAAGCGGCCACTACCATTCAGCCAATGCTTGAGCAGGCATTACGCGGCGAGACTCGTCAACAACACACCCTTCCCCTCTCAAATGGTCAAGAGACCATTTACTGGAATACCATCGCCTTTCCGCTTACGGCCGATGAGGTCATCACTGGTGTTTTTCACGTCATGACAGATGTGACCCCACGCCGTGAAGCTGAGATGGAACTGCAAAAAGCAAAGCAGTCGTTGCTTACCTTGATGGGCAGTTTACCCGGCATGGCTTATCGTGGGCCGCACAATATCCGCCGTGAGATGGAACTGGTCAACACAGGAGCGCAAGAGTTAACCGGATATCCATCAGAAAATTTCATCACGCCTGCCACCACACCCTACGCCAGCATTGTCCATGATGATGATCGGGAACGGGTACAAGCAGAACTGGAAACGGCCGTTGCCGACGCCCGCCCCTTTGAACTTCTCTACCGCATCCGCACCGCCAGCGGCGAAATTAAATGGGTGCTAGAACGGGGCGATCTGCTCTACAGCCATGACCGGCACCTCATCGGCCTGGAAGGCTTCATCGCCGACATCACCGAACGCATCCTGGCACAGCAGCTTTTGGAACAGCGTGTTGTTGACCGTACGCGCAAGCTCTCCGCCCTTTACCAGGTAATGACCCTGGCCGCCGAACAAAGTGACCTGAAAACCATCCTGCAAGAAGCGCTCTCCTGGGTCTTAAAAGCTGTTCATGGTGAGGCCGGCGTCATCCATTTACTGGAACAGGCGGCGTATAACCTGCATCTCGCCGTCCATGAAGCGTTACCAGCCGAAATGATTGAGCATCTGGAACAACTCTCTCCCATTCAGGGATTAGCGGCTGACATTTTAGAGACCAGCGTCCCGTATATCACCCCAGACATTCAAAAGGACTATGCCGTCGCCCATCTAGTTGGCGGTCAGTTTCATTCTTATGCGGGAGTGCGGATTCATGCACGAGGACACACCCTGGGCATTTTAAGCATTTTCCGCAAAAACGAGCGCCTCTTCAGTGAAGGCGATACCGCCTTGCTGGTTTCTGTGGCTGATCAGATTGGAACGGCCGTTGAAAATGCTCACCTACGGCAGGAAAATGAACGGCTGTTGGTGCTGGATGAGCGCAATCGGCTGGCGCGTGAACTGCATGATGCTGTCACCCAATCGCTCTACAGCCTCACCCTCTTCGCTGAAGTCAACCAGCGCTATGCGCGTGCGGGTGACATGAAAAATGTAGCCGCCTATTCGCAGCGAATTGAAGAAACGGCTGAAAAATCACTTCGTGAAATGCGGCTGCTGCTGCACAATTTACGGCCTTCAATTTTACAAGATGTAGGACTGGTCAGTGCTGTGCAACAACGCCTGGATGCTGTGGAAAAGCGGGCTGGCATTGCCACCAAACTGGTTGCTGATGACACCATTATCCTGCCCTCTCACGTCGAAGAATCGCTGTTTCACATCACAGAAGAAGCGCTGAATAACTCGCTCAAACATGCCCAGGCAACGGCCGTTACCGTCAAAATAAGCCAGTCCCAAAACCAGGTCAACCTCATCATCCAGGACAATGGCTGCGGCTTCGACATTACCAACCTGTCCGACAGCGGCGGCATCGGTTTAGCCAGTATGCAAGAACGTGCCAAACTGCTGGGTGGTGACATCCATATCCATTCCATAGACGGCAGCACCCAAATTATCATCCACATCGACCTGGATAACCTGCGCGAAACGACCGATTCCCAAACATTGCTAGATTTATTGTAAAAACCAACACTGGGAGCGCGGACAGCTTGTCCGCAAAGGGCGGACAAGCTGTCCGCGCTCCCATGTTAAGAGGAACTTTTATGAGCGAAATAATCCGCGTTTTTCATGCCGACGATCATGCCTTGGTGCGGGAAGGTGTCCGCGCCCTCATTGATACCGAGGCAGATATGAAGCTAATCGGAGAAGCGGAAAATGGGGCAGATACAGTCAAACGAGTGCTGGCCTTAAAGCCAGATGTCGTCTTGATGGATTTGCAGATGCCGGTGATGACAGGCACAGAAGCGATTATCACCATTAAAGAAGAGATGCCTGAGGCACGAATTCTCGTCGTCACCAGCTTTGCCGATGATGCCAACGTGTTTCCCGCCATCAAAGCGGGAGCGTCTGGTTACTTGCTTAAAGACTCTTCCCCCCATGATCTGCTTTTGGCGATTCGGGATGTGTATAACGGCCGTTCCTCCCTGCATCCCATCATCGCCCACAAAGTCATCCAGGAACTCAACCGCCCCTCCGATTTGCCCCTCACGGAAGAACCCCTCACCGCCCGTGAACTAGAAATTCTGCGCTACATCGCCCAGGGTATGACCAATCAGGAAATCGGTGATCAACTCGTTCTCAGCGAACGCACCGTGCGCACCCATGTCAGCCATATTCTGAGCAAACTACACCTGGCCAACCGCACCCAAGCCGCCCTCTACGCCCTGCGTGAAGGCTACGCCAGCCTGGAATAAACGCCAAGAAGTTCAACTTTTCAGAAAAGTTGAACTTCTGCCTGTCTAATCAAGCGGCGCCAGTGGCAAATCTTGTACAAAAAATTTGCCCTCTTCCTCAATCACCGTAAAAAGAAATGGATTGGCATCGACTGAGTTTATGGATTCCGCGCTATAGGCTGTGCCATCTTCATTCTGGAAAACCACTTCAACTTGGTAGGTATGGTCATCTATCTTTTCTACGGAGGTGATTTCCAGCACATTTAAACACAAAAAGCCATTGATTTCACAAGCATCTTCTAATAGAGCCACATGATCTTCCGTCGGATCATTGGGATTTAAAGCTTGCAATACCAAAAAAGAGCCATCAAAATGTTTGACAGCCTGTTCGTAGTTACCATCATGCAGTTCAGCAAAATATTTTTTGACGGTTGTTTGTGCCGCTTCTAGTTGTTCTGCTTCGGTTAACACATCAGGCTGTGGCCTTGTTCTGGCATCGGCACTGGGAGGCATTCCATTTCTGAGGGTTATCAATCCTACTGAAATCAGTGCCATAATAAGAATAACCACCCCCAACATCATCCATTCTTTAGCGTATTCATTACGTTGCATCACTACATCCTCCAGCATAAATTAAAGCAAATAGTACCCCTCTTGCGCTAACTTTCCGTCTGCGTAATGATGCGATTTTGTGCGACAAATGACGCAATTATGAAGGTGTGAGTTTTCGTTGGAGGCGTGTTAGCCGATGCGCCAGTTCAGCTTGCACCAGGGCGGCACGAGAAGGCGGCCAGCTTTGGCTGAGAGCCAGCGCCCTTTCTGTCCAGGTGATGGCCGCAGCCAGGTCTTGTTCCTGCCACTCGTAGTGCATGGCAAGCTCCAGGTGAGCGCTAATGTCGTCAAAGCTGGTGGCGGCGATTTGCTGCCAGTAGGGTATGGCTTCGGCACGGCGATCTTGCCGTTTGAGCAGTGCCGCCAGTTCAGCCAGTGCTTGATGGTAGGTGTCCAGGGGCAAGTCGCCTTGCACGGCTTGTTTGAGGGTTTGCTCAGAAGTTGTCCAGTCGCCCAGGGACGCCTGCCATTTGCCCAGGCTGTAGAGGTCGATGGGGTGATCGTCGGCGGCGGCGTGGGCGAATTGGCGCATGACGCGGCTGGCGAGTGTGACCATCGACACCATATCTATCTGGTTGTGGTAGAAGACGCGGCTGAGTGCGGTGGCGTCGCCGTGGCGCAGGTAGGCGTTGTAGAGGCTGGGGATGAGGAAGCCAGGCACATCTTCATGGGTGCGGTGCAGACCGAGCAGGGTTTCTTCCAGGCTGCCGAGGGCGCAGGAGCCGAGCCGCTGCCGCCACAAGCGGCGGGCGGGGGGCAACAGGTCGATGTGGGGTTTCTGGCGGATGTCGCTGCGCATTCGGTTCATGAGGAAGCGGGTGTCGAGCAGGGGGATGTCGAAGGAACGGCCGTTAAAGGTTATCAATCCCGCTTTTTCTGCCACCAACTCGTCGAGCAGCAGGAGCATAGCTGGCTCGTCGCCGTGGTCGCGCAGGAAATATTGGCGTACCACAAACACGTCTCCCGCCGTTCCCCGTTCAAAAAATGCCGCACCGACCATAAAGGCCAGTGTGCCGGCTCCGGCCAGTCCGGTTGTTTCGGTGTCGATGAAAAGGAAATCGCGGAAGTTGAGGGATTCTAAGCGTGTATCCTGGGTGAAAACTGCGGCTGGGGCAGGCGACAAGGTGAGTAACGCTTGTAACAGGTCTTGGCCGTGTTGATAGTTGAGTGGATACACTTTATCGAGAATGTAGCAGGCTCCTTCGGCGGTTTCTTCGCGGCGGATGCCGGGCAGGAGGGTGTCGATGGGCTGCGGGGGGTCGAAGCCTTCTTCAAAGGACGTGGTTGATGGGGGGGGGAACGGCCGTTTACCTGAATCCAGGTCCCAATTCAACGTTGGTTTCGGGGCTGGTTTGAGATTCCGGGCGCCCTTGGCAACACCCAGGCGACGCAGTTTGTGGCTGAGTTTGTCGTCCATATGTTCTGATTGTAAACCGCGAACAGGTGAATGACAACTAAAAAAGCCGTCATTCTATATACCCCCAGAAATAACATGGGCTATACTTTCCCCGACTATTTGCTTAACCAACGACACGACTATATGACCAAGGAAAAACATGATGCCCATTGGTTTAGGACTTTTTGCTGTTATTGCGCTTATTTTGCTGGCAAATATCATTGAAGCTGGCAAAAACGAGACATATTTTCGCCTGTTTACCTGGCTGCTCCTCCTGATTAACCTGCCTGTTATGCTTTTTGGCATTGCGCTGGTCATATTACCAGCAGATTTGTTGACTGGTTTAATGACGGCGAGCAGTGGGCTATTATCGCTGAATTGGCAGACAGCCGGTTTGTCGTTGGTGTTGATGGGGCTTTGGGGATTTGTGGTTAGTTTGCCCGCCAGCCGCCGCTTGTTGGCACGCTGGCTGCCGCTTGATGCTGCTTCACCGGTTCATGCGTTAGGGTTGGTTTTGGCTGGCTATTTGCTGGGGAATACCATCTTCTCGCTGACGCAGGGGGGCTTGGAGGAATTGGCAGAAACGGCCGTTTCCACATCCATCTACGAAATTCTGCTCATGCAAACCCTGTTTGCCGCCATCGCCTTACTGGGGGTCGGTCTCTACACCCGGCGTTCCCCCGGAGAAACAAGAACAAGACTTGGTTTAGAACGTCCCACTGGTCACCAGATTCTGGTTGGCACAGCCTGGATAATGGTACTCGTGATGTTACAAGCCATCGCAGGCGGCATTTGGATGCTAATGGACAGTTCCCAGGCAGAATTACTGGAAGGCATTAGCAGCGAGTTATTAGGTGATATAGACACCGTTTTGGAATGGGCGCTCCTGGCAGGGGCAACTGGCGTAGGTGAAGAGCTGCTTTTTCGCGGTGCCATTCAGCCGATATTTGGCCTTGGTGTCACTGCATTTTTATTTGCCACAGCCCATGTACAATATGGCATCACACCAGTCACAGTTATCGTTTTTATCATCGGCATCATATTGGGTTTGATCCGCCGCCGCTACAATACAACGACCTCGATTTTTGTCCATGCCGGTTATAATTTTGTGCTGGGTATGTTGAGTTTAGTGGCGCTTCAATTGGAACAGATGATTGGTTGATCAAAGTTGGCATTATAGAATTCTTTTTGCTATAATGCC
>JACSSI010000171.1 GCA_014879345.1 Anaerolineae bacterium
AAAAATTTGAGCAGGCTATCAAATTCATTCTGTGTAATAAAGTTATCAGATCAATTTCACAGAATCAAAAGACGTGGGATAATTAAAATCCCAAATTCTTAGTTCCGAGGAGATAAAACATGGACGTAAACATTCACAGTCATAACCTAGAAGTTACACAAAGGTTAGAAGATTACGTGGAAAAGAAAACAGACCGGCTAGATCGCTATATGCCCAATCTCACAGAGGTAAATGTTGATCTTAGTACAGAAAACGCACGCAGCGTAGGAGAGCGTCAGGTCGCACAAATAACCGTCCGGGATGATCGCGGAACCATCCTCCGTGCAGAAGAACGCAGCAATGACATATTTGCAGCGATTGATGCTGTAGTTGACAAATTATATCGGCAAATAAAGCGGTATCGTGGCAAACAGCAGCGTCGTTGGCGTGGTAATAGTTTTCAAGAAGGTGTTTCTGGAGACCCGTTACCGTTGATTGAAGATGATGAGGAAGAAATTGAACAAAACATCGTTCGTTATAAGCGATTCCCCATTCAACCCATGTCTACCGAAGAAGCCATCGAACAGATGGAACTGTTAGGGCATGATTTCTTTGTATTCTTTAGTGCCGAAGAAGAGGCGATAAATGTTTTGTATCGCAGGCGTGATGGTAATTATGGCTTGTTGCAGCCTGACATAGACTAAAAAATTAACAAGCCTCCCAAAGAGTGTGCTTTTGGGAGGCTGTTTTTTCTTATGGCTTCCATTCTCATCGTTTGTACAGGAAATATTTGCCGTTCGCCGGTAGCCGCGGCTTTGTTGCAAGATCGGTTGAACAAACAAGGCTTAACCGATTGGCAGGTGACCTCTGTGGGAACATGGGCGCTGGAGAAACGGGGGGCTTCACAATATAGTGTTGAGATTATGGCAGAGCAAGGTCTTGATATAACTGAGCATCAAGCCACCATGATAGAATATGATCATTTAAAGAAGTCAGATTTGGTGTTGTGCATGGAATCTGGACAGATGGAAGCGCTGCAAGTGGAATTTCCCACGCAGGCAAAAAAAATACATTTGTTGAGTGAAATGATTGATAGAAATTACAGCATCAGTGATCCGTATGGACGAGCCAAGGATGCTTATTATCGAATGGTTGGTGATGTTACAGGGATTATTGAAAACGGCTTAGATAGGATTATTGAACTAGCCGAGGTTCAAGCATCACAAACGTAAATTTGCTACCAGCCCTCAACAAATTGTGCCCATTCTTGATGGTGTTCTAAATGTAACCCAAAGCGGTAAGCAGCTGATGCAGTAGGTTCTTTGGGGAGACGATTGAGGGGCATACTGATTTCGTCTAACAGTTTCCCCCCTTTCGCACGGTTACAAGTTGGACAGGCTGCGACTAGGTTTTCCCAAGAGTGGGGCCCACCATGGTGACGTGGAATTACATGATCGATGGTGAGTTGTCGGGATTTTCTGCCACAGTATTGGCAGGTGTAATTATCCCGACGCAGGATTTCTCGTTTAGAGAGTGAAATACGAGGCCGCGGCCGTTTTATCATGTAACTTAATTTGATGACAGATGGGATTTCGTATTCTGCATGGCTGGTGCGGAGGATGCCACGGCCGTTTAGGATGATCTCTGCTTTCCCAGCCAACACGAGCGTCATTGCTCTCTTCGTGTTGCAGACGTGGAGTGGTTCAAAGTTCACGTTTAACATGAGCACCGGCTCATGCAAGAGGTGCTTTTTGCTCATGACGGAAATCAGTATACAAGGGATAGAAATTGACGTCAATCCCATAGTTAGGGGTAGTTTGTTAAGCTCCCGTTAAGAGTTGGTAAATAATTATGTTAAAGAGAGAAATCATCTCATATTTGGACGAGTATTTGCGTTTGACTGAGTTTAAGGATTATGGACCACAAGGGTTGCAGGTGGAAACTTCAGCCGAGGAAGTAGAGCGTGTGGCTCTGGCGGTAGATGTATCACCGCAGATTATTGAGCAAGCGGCTGACTGGGGTGCTGATATGTTGTTGGTTCATCATGGCATTTTATGGCGTGATGTGCAGCGCATTGCAGGCGCATTAGGTGAGCGTGTGCGCTTGTTGATGGCGAATGATATTCACCTGTATGCAGCCCATTTGGCATTAGATGGTCATCCTGAAGTGGGGAACAATGTTGTCTTGGCAAAGCTGTGTGGGGTGGACGTGATGGATTTTTGGTGTGCGCCGATGGGGCTGCCAATTGGAGTGTATGGACGGGTAACGGCCGTTACACCCCTTTCCCAATTCGTCACCACCATCAACACCCAGTTGCATACAAATGCCCGTGTCTTGGCTCACGGACCTGAGACCGTTTCCAATATAGCCATCCTGTCTGGTTTTGGTGCAGATCAGGTATTAGCAGCCAAAGAGCTTGGCTGTGATACGTTGTTGACCGGAGAAACTTCTCATGCTAATTATTGGGCTGCCTCAGATTATGGCATGAATGTCATATTTGCGGGGCATTACGCCACTGAAACAGTTGGTGTCAAAGCACTGGGAGCCCACCTGACGGAAAAATTTGACTTGGAATCAAAGTTTTTCGATTTTCCCACACAGATGTAATCAAAAAATTCAGCGGGGGTTTGGACTTTCCCACAAACTCTAATATCCCATAAATTTCCCCAACCCCGCTCATTTCAGGAGAAAAAATGAATAACCAAAGAACTGCGTGGATTAATGAAGAAATAGCTGCCTTACGAGAAGCTGGCCTTTTCAATACGATTCGGACGATTGAATCCCCTATGGGTGCCTGGGTGAAAATTGATGGCCGAAACCTGTTGAATTTTTGTGCCAACAATTACCTCGGCTTAGCAAATGATCCTCGTTTGCGCAAAGCGGCGCAAACGGCGATTGATACGTATGGCATTGGCCCGGGAGCAGTACGCAGTATTGCAGGTACTATGTCCCTTCATATTGAGTTGGAACGACGTTTAGCGGAATTCAAAAGGGCAGAAGCCTGCATTACCTTCCAAAGTGGATTTACAGCTAATTTAGCCACGATTCCGGCGTTGGTGGGCAAGGATGACATTATCTTTTCTGATGAATTGAACCATGCCAGCATTATTGATGGCTGCCGCCTAAGTCGGGCGCAAGTAGTCCGTTATGCGCACAACAATGTCGATGATTTGAGAAAGAAAATTAATGAAACTCCACAGAACGGCCGTTCCCTAATCATCACAGATGGCGTTTTCAGCATGGATGGTGACATCGCCCCACTAGATAAAATATGCGATATTGCCAACGAGCATGACATCCTGCTCATGGTAGATGATGCCCATGGCGAAGGCGTTGTAGGTGAAGGAGGACGTGGCATCGTCGATCATTTTGGCCTGCACGGTAAAGTAGACGTGGAAGTAGGCACACTCAGCAAAGCCTTTGGCGTGGTAGGTGGATTGGTAGCCGGGAGGCAAGAGATTATTGATTGGCTGCGTCAACGAGGACGGCCGTTCTTATTCTCCAGCGCCATGACCGTACCAGACGTGGCCGCCTGCTTGGAAAGCGTCAACATATTACAATCCTCAACCGACCTGGTAGAAAAATTGTGGGCCAATAGCAATTACATCAAAAAAGAGATGAAGGCATATGGTTTTGATACCGGCGTGACAGAAACACCTATCGTGCCTGTGATGTTAGGTGAGGCGCAATTGGCGCAAGACTTTAGCCGCAGATTGTTTGAAGAAGGGGTTTTTGCCATGTCCATAGGCTTTCCCACTGTTCCCCAAGGCAAAGCCCGAATCCGCGTCATGAATTCCGCCGCCCACAGCCGGGAAGATTTAGACAAAGCATTAGCCATATTCCGTAAAGTTGGTAAAGAATTATCAGTTATCTAAAACTTCCCCATTCGAGTTGAAATTAGAGAAACAGTTCAATTTCAAAATAGATCAAAAAAAGCCTCCCCTGGTTTCCAGGGGAGGCTTTTTCTACAAATACACGTAACCAAGTTCAAGCAAAACTTATACGAGGTGAGACATGCCATTTCCATTACTAATTGCTTGACGATCCAATTCTGCCAAAAATGCTTGCCTCAATTTTGGATTCGTAATGAGCTTTTGGAAAAAAGCAGGGTAATTAGCGCCAATATCCAGATTACGCAGGGAATCTCGTGCTACGATAATCAGCCATTCATTGTCTTCCTCCGTAAGTGGAGGAGCATGCCAACGAGATACGGGAAGTAATGCCAAAAATTCATCACCCGCTTTAGGCCACACATTCAGCCCTATTAATCGGTCGCGTAAAGTGGTTAAATCCCCACCGTTTGTGGATGTCTCAGTCCCTGCGGACTGCCGAAACATTGGATTGAGAACTGTGTCCATTATCATCTGATTTACCCTTTGGATTCTTTCCACTACATGCTTCTAATACAAAATAGAAAGAGCAAAAGCTCATATGCTATATATGATAGCAAATAGGTCGGGTAATCGTGGATAGGAATCTTGGACTATATCAGGGTACTAGATTGTAAATAGTTGCCCCAATTCGGGAACAACAACGTTGCCAAAACCGAGTTGGGTTTGCAACCCTTCAGCCAGGGCAAGTGAGGCATCCTCTTCACCATGAACGATAAAAGTGTGTTTAGGCGGTGATGCTAATTTGCTTGCCCAGTCGAGCAGTTCGCGGCGATCTGCGTGGGCACTGAAGCCGTTGATTGTAGCAACTTCTGCATTAAGCTTATATGTTTCACCAAATATTTTCACTTCTGGTTCTCTATCAACGATGCGTCTGCCCAAGGTGTGGGGTGCTTGCCAACCTACGATGAGAATGGTGTTACGCGAGTCTTCAATGTTATTTTTCAGGTGGTGGAGAATGCGACCAGCTTCTGCCATGCCGCTGGCGCTGATGATGACGGCCGGTTGGTATAAATGGTTTAATTCTTTAGACTGGGCTGTAGACCGGGTGTACTGCATCATGCCAAAGCCAAAGGGATCTCCTGTGTGGTTTTCGAGCAGGAAGTGAGCAACTTCTTCATCGTAAGCTTCGGGGTGCAGGCGATAGATGCTGGTGGCATCGACTGCCAGGGGGCTATCTACGTAGATGGGCAAGTCAGCCGGGATGTCTCGGGCTTCAACCAGTTGGTGCAGCCGGTAGACGAGTTCTTGTGTGCGCCCAACTGCAAAGGCAGGTACGATGACTTTGCCGCCCCGTTTGCAGGTGTTGTTGATGATACGTTCCAGCTTGTCGCTGGCTTCGTCTAAGTTTGCATGTTCCCGATTGCCATAGGTGCTTTCGATGATGAGAACATCGGCACGGTCGATGGGGGTTGGGTCATTGAGGATGGGGCGATCTGGTCGGCCTAAATCGCCGCTGAAGACGAGACGGATGTTTTGCATGGTCTCTTCGTCTTCGATGTCCAGGACGATGATAGCGGAACCTAGAATGTGACCAGCATCATAAAAGGTGAGTTGGATGCCGGGAAGAATTTGAAATGGTCGATTGTAGCCGATGCCTACGAATTGTTTCAGGCTTTCTACCGCGTCTTCTATACTATAAATGGGTTCAATGGGAGGTAAATTTTGCTGTACCCGTTTTTTGTTGAGGTATTGGATGTCGTAGCTCTGGATTTTGGCGCTGTCGCGGAGCATGATGGCGCATAGATCACGGGTGGGGTAGGTGCAGATGATGTCGCCTTTGAAGCCGCTTTTGACGAGGTTGGGGATGTTGCCGCTGTGGTCGATGTGGGCGTGGGAGAGGATGAGTTTGTCGATGCTGGCGGCGTCGAAGGGGAGATTTTGGTTGCGGCTGTAACTTTCTTTGCGTGACCCCTGGTAGAGACCACAATCTAGCAGCAGCCGCTTCCCGTTTATGGTGAGCAAATGTTGGGAGCCTGTGACTGTGCGCACGGCACCATGAAATTGAATCTGCATAGCATTCCTCCATTGTTTTTGGGAGGGGCTATTTTTTCAGAACGTTTAGAATATCTTCGCCGTAAGTTTTGCGACGCCAATTGCCCAAAGTTTCGATGCGATTCAAATCGTCGGCAGAGTGGGGGTTTTGACGGGCGATTTCCCAGAGGCATTCTCGGCTGATAATGACGTCTGATTCAACCCCTCGTTTTTTGGCGCACGTTTTGCGCCAGTGATGTAATTTTTCATAGCGACAGATAACGGCTTCGGGGGGCCGTTTGGCTCGTTTGGGGCGTTCAGGTGGGGGATCGTTTTTGCTCTCTTGTATGATTGTTAGCACGAGTTTACCATATCGCCGTATCTGACCATGAGACATGCCATAGACTTGCTGTAATTCATGCTGGCTTTTAGGCATTTCTTTGGCAATTTGCAGTAATGTTTTGTCGCCAAAAATTTTGAATAGTGGTTGATTTCTCTTTTTCGCTTCGTCGTCTCGGAAGATGTTTAGGTTTTTGAGGACGGCTTGTTGTTGTGAGGTGAGTTCATTGACGCCGTTGATTGACCAGAAGCTGTCGGGTGTAAAGTCGTGGTTGTTTGGTGTTACCAGGGTCTGGTCGGCGAAGATTTCTTTGGCTTCGGTTGTTCTGCCGGCTGCGATTAGTTCTTGTTCTAACCGATCTCGTAAATCGAGGAGGTAGTGTGTGTCGTGTTGGGCGTAGTCGAGTTGTTCGGGGGATAACGGCCGTTTACACCAGTTAGATTTTTGATATTGCTTGCTGATCTTGATGTTGAACACGGAATCTAGTAAATTTGCCAAGCCGAATCGTTTATAACCGAGAATGCGTGCGGCCCACATTGTGTCGAATAAATTGTTTAATTCCCATTGATACTCGCGTTTCATGAGCAGCAGATCATACTCTGCGGCGTGAAACACTTTTTGCACAGCGGGGTTAGACAAGATGATACCAAGGCTTGTTAAATCGACATCTGATACCGGATCAATAATGTAATCTTGCTCAGGAATGGAAATTTGGATGAGGCAAACACGCTCTCTATAAGCATACATACTATTTGCTTCTAAATCGAGGGCGATAGAGGGTTGATTGTTTAGAGAATCCAGACAGCTTTGCCAAGCTTTCTGCGATGTAATGTATTGATGAGGAGGCAATTTCACAAACGATCTCCGTAAGAATGTAGTGTAGGGTGGCGGATGATTCCAATGATTGCCATGAGGCTGTTGATATGCACACGTCATTATACCATTGGGGTCAAGAATCGCGTAAATTGCTTAATGAGACAAGAAAGATAATTGCTATATGCTCAAATGTGGAAGAAATGGAGAAAAAATAGACGTATCATGAATTTGAAGCCTCGTGTATTGTATATTGAAGACGATGTTGATAGTCGCCGCCTGGTATCAAGAGTACTCACGACCAGTGGTTATGAGGTTTTTTTAGCGGCTGATGGGTTAGAAGGCGTGACGGTAGCGAAAGACTCTCGGCCACAACTTGTCTTAATGGATATTAACCTCCCCAGCCTTGATGGTCGTGTTGTGACAACACGTTTACGCGGTCTCCCCGGTTTAGAAATTATTCCCATTGTGGCATTGACGGCGAATACAAGCCCTGGCAGCCGTGAATTGGCGTTGGCGGCCGGGTGTACTGGTTTTTTAACCAAGCCCATTGATGTGGACCTCTTGCCTGAGCAAGTTGAATCTTTTTTGAACGGGCAAAAGCATACGCTTCATCCACAAATTTTCACGCAGAGCCTGGCGCGTCATGCTCAGGATGTTGTGGTTCAATTGGAAACGAAGGTACGTGAGTTAGAGAAGATTAACGAACGGCTGTATCGGTTGGATCGGCTCAAAAGCGATTTTATTACCCTGGCTTCTCATGAACTGCGTACGCCGCTGACGTTGGTCAGCGGGTATTCACAACTGCTTGAAATGCAATTGAGCCAGATGCAAGATGAGGAGATAAACGAGCAGACGGTTCAGAAATCGTTGGATTCTGCGCGTAAGTTGAACAGGGGAATTGAACGCCTGGCGCGGGTGGTGGATGAGGTGATCGGTGTCTCTCGTATTGCTACGAATCGATTGGATTTGTTTTTTGCACCTGTGCAATTGAACGAGGTTATCCTTCAAATTGTTGATGAATTGGCACCGATTATGCTTGATCGTCAGTTGCAGATAAATCTTGACGGTTTAGGTGGCTCTGTGGTTGTGCCGGGAGATGCTGATCATATTAGAACGGCCGTTACCAATATCATTGAAAACGCCATCAAATATACGCCCGATGGTGGTATGATAACCCTCGCTGCTGAAAATAAGGGCGAGGCTGTTATTGTGAAAGTGCAAGATACCGGTATTGGTATTCCTCAGGCAGACCAGCCTTTTATTTTTGACCAGTTTTATGTGGTTGGCTCCATTGATAACCATTCCAGCAGTAAATATGGTTTTATGGGGGGCGGTTTGGGTGTGGGGTTGGCAATTACACGGGGGATTATTGAGGCGCATAACGGCCGTATTTGGGTGGAGAGCGAAAAACGAGACCTGGAGGCGCTGCCAGGCAGCACCTTCCATCTCTTATTCCCTACCGTGTAGCCATTTCAGCATTATTAAGTAACTACTAAGTCTCTCGAGAAAGACCTGTCAGGTTTGGCCTGGTTAGATATTTATCTCTCGAGTAA
>JACSSI010000172.1 GCA_014879345.1 Anaerolineae bacterium
TTGCTGTCGTTGAGGTGGAAGAATTTAAGCTGGTCAAAGCCAATGATACGGTCAAAATCTGCCATCGTGGCGGCATACGCTTCCGGGGTGCGGATGTCGTAGCCAGCGGCAAAGATGTGGCAGGTATCGAGGCAGACGCCCAGGCGCTCGTGGGGGCCAGCTTCTGCCAGCATGTAGGCCACCTGTTCAAATGTGCAGCCCAGGTTGGTGCCTTGCCCGGCCATCAACTCTAAACAGACGATTGTCTCCGGGGCGCTGGATTCCGTCTCAACCAACAGCCGTTTTAAGCCGCGCACAATCTGGTCCATGCCAGCTTCCGGGCTGCTTTTCATGTAGGAACCGGGATGGAAGTTGATCAGCGGAATGCCAAGCTGTCCGCAGCGTTCCACTTCTACTTTGAGCGCCTGGTAGGATTTTTCCCACAAGGCTTCATCGGGGGAGGCAATGTTGATGAGGTAGCTGGCGTGAACGGCCGTTGGCTGAATGTGGCTGTATTCTTCTTGTGCTTCTTTGTACTGCTGGATGTCCTCGTCGGTTAATGGTTTGGCCTGCCACTGCCGGTTGCTCTTGGTAAAAATCAACATCGACTCGCAAGTGGCTTCTTCTGCTCGTTTGAAGGCGGTAAAGGTGCCCCCGGCCGTGCTCATGTGTGCGCCTAATCTCATATCGTTCTCCTGAAAATATTTTTATTACAAAGAAACAAAGAAACAAAGGGAAAAAGGGTTTTCTTCGGTTCTTCGTCCCTTTGTTTCTTTGTATTAAATGAATTTCTAATCGAGGTAATCGCGGCTGGCATGATCGCCGCCCAGGAAGCCAATTGATTCGGCACTGTCTTTTGTGTAAACGCCATCACCGATGACGCGCCAGACACGGTTTCCCACCAAATCGACGATAAAATCGCCTTCCAGGCTGCCGGTAGCAACCCCATCCATGTCGTAAAGGACATTGTTTTCAAGATAGGCGAATTGTTCGCCTTTTTTGTCTGTTAAACTGCGCATTTTATGCCTCCTCTTGCGCCGTATTCCACCTTCGACAAACTCAGTTACTACTAAACACCAACGGAATACGCACTACGCACTACGTTCTACGTTCTACGGTACCGTAAACGTCGATACCACATTCCCCTCCGCATCGGTGAGGGTGAGTGTTTTGCCGGAAACGAGGATGGGCAGTTCCAGACCCCAATACAGGTCTGTGGAATCGTCTTTGCCTGCTTCGGTGTGGACGAGTATGCCCGCCCCTTCGCCAAACAGTGTCACCTGCTTGAATTTGTAGACGAAGCCGCTTTCATCGCTTATTGTCCAGTCAACCAGCCCCACCTGGCGGGTGCCGGAGTTGATAATCTGGATGGCTTCTTCTGTCAGTTCACCCACGCCGACGACGCCGCTGATTTCGACGTTAGCTTCACCTTGCTCCGGTGCGGCGGCGGTAGGAATGGGCGTAGGGATGGTATTGGGTGCGGGTGTTTCGGTGGGAACGGCCGTTGCTTCTGCCAGTCCGCCAATGGGAATAATCAGTTCCTGACCGACACTGAGAAAGTTGGCGTTGTCCAGTTGGTTGGCGACCATAATATCCTCAACCGTGACATCATAACGCTGGCTGATGGTGCCGAGCGTTTCACCAGAAGCCACGACATGGATGGTAGGCCCATCTTCTTCAACGGCCGTTTCCGCCACGTCTTGTCCCGCTTCTTCAGATTGAACAGGTTGGCTGGCAGGCAATGTCGGCGGCACACCTGTGGGCGTCACCGTCACCAAAACCATCGTATCTGTCTCGACGGGTTGGTCGCGGCCATCCCACCAATACAAAATAACAAGCACCACCGCTGCTGAGACGAGTATGTTTAATAATAAGAAAGGCACCATTCGGCGAAATGACATCGGATTCTCCCAGAGTTAGATAGTTTTATTTTACTAGAAACAGTGATCAGTGAACAGTTTACAGTAAACAGTGTTCAGTGGGCAGCGCTATTTACTGATCACTGAACACTGAAAACTGAACACTGCTGTTAATCTCCTAGCGATGTCTAGGCGGCTATGTTAGAATTTCCCTCGGCATGACACACATAGACTACCTGGCCATCGGCCACATCACACGGGATCTGACACCTGAAGGCGATAAATTGGGCGGCACTGTTTCATTCTCCAGTCGTTTAGCGCAGGCTTTGGGTTGCAAAACGGCCGTTCTCACCAGTAGTAGCCTCGATTTTAAATGGCAGCACGAACTGTCCGGCATCGAAATCCTGTCCATTCCCGCCGCCGAAACCACCACCTTTGAAAACATTTACACGCCAAACGGCCGCATCCAAACCCTTTCTGGCAACGCCGCACCCCTGGTGGCACAAGACGTGCCTAAAGCCTGGCAGCGAGCCAGCATCGTGCATTTAGGGCCAATGGATGACGAGGTTGATCCGGCCATGATCCACCTGTTTAGCAACAGCATGGTCTGCCTGACACCGCAAGGTTGGCATCGGCAGTGGGACGAAAACGGCCGTGTCACGCCCAAAGCGTGGGCTGCCGCCGCCGACATACTGCCCTTAGCCGCCGCCGTCGTCGTCAGCCTTGAAGATTTACCAGATGAAGAAACATTTAACCTCTATCAAGAGCTGTGCAAACTTCTAGTCGTTACGAAGGGGGACAATGGCTGCACCGTCTACTACGATGACGAAATCCGCCATTTTCCCACGCCGCCAGCCAATGAAGTAGACGCCACTGGCGCCGGCGACACCTTCGCCACCGCCTACTTCGTGCGTCTTTATCAGACAGGCGGCAATCCCTGGGAATCCGCCCGTTTTGCCAACGAAATCGCCGCGCTCTCTGTGGAACACTCCGGGGTCTCGGCCAAGATAACGGCCGTTCAAGCACACTTAAAAAAGGAAACGGGACAAAAATAAACCGCAAAGACGCAAAGGGCGCAAAGAAATTCTCTGCGTTCTCCGCGCCTCTGCGGTTAAAAGATTTTTCCGACTATTCAAATGACAAAAATCTACGCAGTAGTAAACCAAAAAGGTGGCGTGGGCAAAACGACCACCGTCATCAACCTGAGTGCTTACTTGGCCAGTAACGGCCGTAAAACACTCCTCATCGACATTGATCCCCAGGCCAACGCCACGTCCGGTCTCGGCGTTGATAAAAATGCAGTCGATCCCACCACCTACGACATCTTGCTGGAACAAGCCACCGTGGACGAAGCCGTGCTCCCCTTGCCGGACTTCAAGATCGACATTTTGCCCTCCAGTCCCTCCCTCTCCGGCGCGGAAGTGGAACTGGTCAACGCCATCGGGCGCGAGTATCGGTTACAGAAGGCATTAGAGGGGGTAAACGGCCGTTACGACTACATCCTCATCGACTGCCCGCCCAGCCTTAGCCTGCTTACCATCAACGCCCTCACCGCCGCCAAAGACGGTGTACTCATCCCCGTGCAGTGCGAATATCTGGCGCTTGAAGGACTCTCCCAACTCACCCAAACCGTCGAACTGGTGCAAAAATACCTCAATCCCAACATATCCATTCGCGGGCTGATGATGACCATGTACGACAGCCGCACCAACCTCAGCCGCCAGGTCGTAGAAGAAGTGCGCGGTTACTTCCCCGGCAAAGTCTTCCGCACCATCGTGCCGCGCAACGTGCGCCTCAGCGAAGCCCCCAGCTTTGGGCAGCCCATCAACATCTACTCACCCCACTCACCCGGAGCCATCGCCTACAAAGTATTAGCTGCTGAGCTTCTCAAAGGGGATCAAGTGAAGGAGACCTCCGCATGACAAAACGTGCCCTCGGACGCGGCATCGGGTCGCTCATTCCCACCGCTCAAACAGAAGTAGCCACAGACAGCATCCGCACCCTGCCTGTTACCAGCATCCAGCCCAATCCCCACCAACCGCGTACCACGGTGATGGACGAGGAAAAGCTGGCAGAACTGGCCGCCTCCATCGAAAAACATGGCCTCATCCAACCGCTCATCGTCACCGAACAAAAAGGGCAGTTCTACCTCATCGCCGGTGAACGGCGCTGGCGTGCCTCCCAAATTGCGGGTCTGGAAGAAGTGCCAGTCGTTATCAAAGAAGCCACGCCACAGGATATGCTGGAACTGGCAATCATCGAAAACGTGCAGCGTGCCGACCTCAATGCCCTGGAAGAAGCCTACGCCTACCAGCAACTCATTGAAGAGTTTGGCATGACGCAAGAAGAAGTAGCGGAAAGTGTAGGCAAAGCCCGTTCCACAGTCGCCAATTTGTTGCGCTTGCTCACCCTGCCCCAAAACATTCAACAAGCAGTCATTGATGGCGAGATCAGCGGCGCTCATGCTCGCGCCCTGCTGCCCCTGCCGACGCCCGAAATGCAAACCAACGCCATGAAACGCATCACAGAACTCAATCTCAGCGTGCGTCAGACCGAACAACTCGTTAAAAACTTGCTGGCAACGGAGAAACCAAAAGCGAAACCGAGGAAAACGCTGCCTCCTGAACTGCTCGACTTGCAGCGCCAATTTGAAGAATCTTTGGGAACCCGTGTCAACATCACCAAAAAAGGGCGAGGCGGGCAAGTTGTCATCAACTATGACTCAGACGAAGACCTGCAAGCCATCTACGATGTCATCGTCAGCGACGATTAAACCCCTCGTTCCACGCTCCGCGTGGAATGGCTCCCCCGACGCTCCGCGTCGTTTAGGACGCAGAGCGTCCACAGTTCATTCCCACGCTCTGCGTGGGAACGAGATTAGATTCCCAAATCAAAGAAAATTTGTGGTTTTTGCCGGGGGATGATTTGTTCGGCAGCGAGTGCCAGGCGCAAGAGCGTGGGTTCTTGCCAGTGCCGCCCCATCGCTTGCAAGCCAATGGGCAGTCCGGCCTCGTTGTAACCTGCGGGGAACGAGATGGCGGGGTGGCCGGTGAAATTGGCGGGTGTGGCGTAGCGCATGATTTCAGCCAATGTCGTCAGATCAGAATCACCATCGGGCAGGGCGGTGGCCGGAATGAGCGGCGCAGGCAGTCCGGTGGCAGGTGTGATGATCACGTCTACCTCGGTGAGTGCCTGGTTGAAGTTGTGGATAAGCCGGGTGCGTACCCGCTGCGCCAGCACGTAATCAGTTGCCAGAAAACGACGCGCCAAAGCCAAGTTGATACGGGTGTCCAGGGCATGGTCTTGGCGGTGTTGGCCGTAGGTGGCGCTCATGGCTTGCATCATTTCGCTGGCGATGGTGAGTGTGTGCGCCACGCGCCCCGCTTCTAGATCAGGAATTGTAATCTCGCGGATGACTGCGCCTTGCTCGGCAAACTGGTTGAGCAGCGCTTCACAGGCGGCGACGACATCGGAGGTGGCGTGGCGGAACCAGGGCCAGAAAACGCCGAGGGTGAGGTCGCTCAAGTCGAGATTGTTCCAACTTTGCAGGGTGGGGGCGGGCTGCTGCTGTGAGATGGGGTCGTGGGCATCGGGACCAGCCATGAGGGCATAGGCCAGGGCGGCGTCGGTGGCTGTGGCGGCTAATGGGCCGATGTGGGCGACGCTCCAATCTAGTTGGAAGGCACCCATTTCACTCACGCGGCCAAAGGTGGGCTTGAGACCAACCACGCCGCAAAATGCCGCCGGTATACGAATTGAGCCGCCGCCATCTGCCCCAATCGCCACCGGACACAAGCCAGCGGCAACGGCCGTTGCCGAACCACTTGAACTGCCCCCTGTGTAATGACCCGGTTGGTAGGGATTGCGAGGTGTGCCGTGATGCGGATTTTGCCCGGTGACACCAATGCCAATCTCGTGCATGTTGGTCTTGCCGATGAGCAGTGCGCCCGCTGCCCGCAGCCGCGCTACGACGGTGGCATCTTGCGTGGCGGGTTTGTTCCCCAAGAAGCTCGTGCCAACGGTGGTGGGGTACGGAACCATATCCAGTTCGTCTTTGACGGCTACTGGAACCCCATCGAACAGGCTTAACGGCCGTTTCTCCCTAAACCTCACCGTTGCTTCCTCAGCTTGGCGCATCACCTCCGCTTCATCCACGGCAATGAAGGCACGCAGAGGCGGGTCTGCCTTGTCTGAGGCTTGGATGGCGGCCAGAATACGTTCGGCAACGGCCGTTGGTGTTGTTTTGCCCTCGCGGTACGCCGTCGCAAAATCCAGGACGGTGGGGAAGTGGAAGCCTGGGGTGCTTGCCGGGTCGGATTGGGGATGTTCTGCGGTGGGGATGCCGCTGGTGGCGGCGGGCTGGTCGCCGCGTGGTGCGAGCGGTGTGAAGGTGGGCGGTTCGTCGAATTGTTGGCGGCGCAGCCAGGTGATGCCGGCACTGTTGAGCAGGTTGCTGGTGGCGACCCCTCCGGCTGAACTTTCAAGAAAAGAGGCGAATGCTTTTAACGGCCGTCCTGATAAATAAGGCAGTTTTACGGATTTGAGGTCGTAGATTTCTTCTGGGTCACTCATGAATTCCTCGTGTGGTTGTGGGTTAAGGGTTGATGCGATATTGTAGCGTGGATTGGCGAACAACAAAGTTCTGCGAATGGAGTATAGCAAGAAATCGTGGTGTGCAGACCTCCGAGGTTTTTAAACCCTCGGAGGTCTCTCACAAAACGTTGCCGTTTTCCCAACCAAACAGCGTGATGTACAATTCAGTACCTAACTTACTTTCCCAAACTGGAGCTTTCATGAATAACACCCTGCTTATCCAAGAAAAATTAGCCCAAGCCACCGATATTTTGAACGAACTCAACGTGGATGTCTGGCTTACTTTTGTCCGCGAAACCACCCTGTCACCTGATCCCGCTTTGGAACTGATAGCTGATGTGGATGTGACCTGGAAATCGGCTTTTCTGGTCACACGTACTGGTCAGCATGTGGCAATTCTCGGCCATTTTGATGCGGAAAATGTGCGGACTCTCAAGGCGTATGCTGAGGTTGTGGATTATCACCAAGGCATCAGACAACCGCTGCGCGAGGTGCTGGCTCGACTGAATCCCAACACGATTGCCATCAACTATTCTGAAGGAGATGTGGCGGCTGACGGGCTTAGCCTGGGCATGTATCGCAGTTTGCTGGCTATTTTGGACGGCACGCCGTATGCCGACCGGTTGATTTCAGCGGAAAAAATTATTGCGGCGGTGCGGGGTCGGAAAAGTGCAGCAGAGATAGAGAGAGTGAGAACGGCCGTTCTCATCACCGAGCAGCTTTTCAACGAGGTAGAACTATTTGCCAAACCAGGCATGACCCAGCACGAAATCGCCGATTTTGTGCGCGGGCGTATTGACGAGATGGGACTCGGTTACGCCTGGCCGAAGCCATTCAATCCCATCGTCACATGCGGCCCAGATTCGGCTGGAGGCCATGCCGCACCAGGCGATGTGGTGCTGCAAAAAGGACATACTTTGCACATGGATTTAGGCATCAAGCAGCACGATTACTGCTCTGACATTCAACGCATGTGGTATGTGCTGGCTGACGGTGAGACGGAAGCGCCGCCAGAGGTACAACGCGCATTCGATGTGGTGTTGGGCGCCATTCAGGCTGGTGAAAAAGCATTAACGCCCGGCATACCGGGCTGGCAAGTCGATGCCGTCGCACGGAAGCATATCGTAGACAATGGCTACCCTGAGTATATGCACGCCTTCGGTCATTTGCTGGGCCGGGTGGCGCATGATGGGGCGACGGTGTTAGGGCCGCAGTGGGAACGTTATGCTGGCATTTGTGAACTGCCGGTGGAAGTGGGCAACATTTTCACGCTGGAACTGCATGTGGTGATACCGGAACGGGGCATGATGAGCCTGGAGGAAGATGTGGTGGTGACGGAATCTGGCGTGGAATATTTGAGTGTGCCGCAAACGGCACTGCGGTATATTTCTAGCTGATCAGGTCGGAAACAGGAAAGGTGATTTGGGGGAAGGAAACGGCCGTTACTTCCCCATTTTTCGCTACCCGCATTCTAGTCGTATATTTACCGGCGACTGGCTC
The DNA here is from genome assembly GCA_014879345.1 of Anaerolineae bacterium. Classification (GTDB taxonomy): domain Bacteria; phylum Chloroflexota; class Anaerolineae; order Promineifilales; family Promineifilaceae. Next base: position 7,932 of record JACSSI010000172.1, read on the forward strand.
TCGATATACCTCTATGGCGTTGTCGATCAAATTCACCACCCATACCTCCGCAATGCCAGCCTGCGCATACATGGGTAGTTTGACGGTGCGGTCAAAGGCCAGCGTGCTATCTGATACTTCGATGATGAGATAAACATCTGCTGCCTGAGGCAATCTGTTGGCGTAATAATCATCCCGGTAGACTAACAGGGCAACGTCTGGTTCCGGTTCAGAAATATCGCTTAACTGAATTGGGTTTTGTACACTCACAATCGCTTGTTCACTGAGGTGTTGAGATAATTTACGAGTAAGTTTATTGACACAGGCAGCATGACGAATACCAATGGGACTCATAGTAATCAGATCTCCTTGGATGAGTTGTACGCGATCATTTTCAGTGAGGATGCCTGCATCAATCATCTGATGGTATCTATCGACTGTAAACAAATGCCTTTCTATTTCAAGAAGCATCATAACCTCGCAAAATTTCTGGTAACTTTAACCCATTGTAACACAACCAGCGGCTCATGGGTGCGGTTAGTTTTTGTCTAACAAAGCAGACTACAAAAGTCTTGCCAATACGAATTGGCATTAAATTTGAGGAGACTTTTGTAGTCT
>JACSSI010000173.1 GCA_014879345.1 Anaerolineae bacterium
TCATGTGTGCCAGCCAGCAGCGATTTATTGACACGGCGTACTCGACGATTGGCTAATCGTTTTTCTTGCTTTTCGGTTTTTGCTGTGGTTATGCTGGAAAACGGCCGTTTCTTCCGCGAACGACTCATCAGATATCCTCTTACCACCAACTGTCTGGCTTGATAGCTTAGCTGTGAATCCCCTGCAATAAACCATAAAAAGGTATGGGTATCAAGCAGAAGTTTCACGGCATATACTCCTCAAAACCGTCGATAGGGTCATCAAAATCAGGCTTTATTTGAATTAGTCCACGGGCGCTGCCAAAAACAGGTTGGGGTACTCGTGATAAAGCCATCAGCTTAAATGCTGAACCATCAGAACTGATTATCACTATTTCTTGACCTTGTGCGACATCATTGAGCAACTTATCAAGATTAGCAACAGCTTGTTTTGCAGGTATTTGTAACATCATTACACCGCTTCCTTTCTCCCCAAACTCTCCGCCAGGATCACAGTCACCAACGCATTCATGCTCACCCCCTCCTGCTTGGCTCTGGTGGCGAGGCGGGCATGCAAACTTTTGGGTACACGCTGGACAAATTTACCGCTGTGCGTACCACCGCTGCTCGGCTCTGGCACAGGCAGCCCCATACTTTCCAGGGCAAAAATTGTTTCTTGCAACGCATCCAGGCCATTTTGAATGGCTTCTTCTGGCGTTTCACCGTCTGAAATGCATTCTGAAAAGTCTGGGAAAGAAATGAGATAACCGCCTCCATCTTCTTCAGATAGCGGTTGAATTTCAAATGGGTATTGAATTAATTGTGTCATAGCTTAGTCCATCACAAATTCGACAAATTTTTTGATGTAAATGGGTTTGATAGGGCGATGCGCCGGAACCGGGAGTGTTCGGCCATCGGAACGGACAAATACGACATGGCTGGTTCCGCGTTGCCGCCATTCGATATTGTGAGCCTGCGCCACAGTCTTGAGGCTTTCAATCCGCCAATCAAGGGGATTATTTTGCATCTTTTCGAGAATTTTGTCTGCTTTGCTCACGAGAAATATGATACTAAATACGATAGCACAACACAAGTGCTATTTATGCTGTATTTACCAAAGCGACCGGCACTCCAAATCATCGCAAGCAGTGAGGGAGCGCTGGAGCTGCGGCAGCCAGATGTGCTGCCAGCGTTGGTTGAGACCGCCACGACAAAACTCGGTGGCGATGGCGACACAGATAGGCACGCATAATTTGTAGTCGTCAAGGAGTTGGTTCCAGGAATAGCTGGCAATGCCGTGTTGCATAAGGTGTTGATGGTAATGGTGCAGGATAGGCAATTCCCATTGACGGCGAATCTCGATAGGCCAGTCGCGGACGATGGCATAGGCCAGGTCGTAGACACCCAGCCATGTAGTCAGGCTCCAGTTGAAGGGCTGGCGGTCTATGAGGTAGATGGGACGAGTGCCTTCTCGCGGCACCAGGATGTTGGTTTCGTTGTTGTCGCCGTGAATGAGGGTGAAGCCGTTGGCATCCTGGGTGCGCTTGATCAGAGCAGCGGGTAGGTTGGCGAATAAATCGCGCATGAGGGCAGGCCAACCCGGTTTTAAGTCGGCGGAAACGTGGGCGATGATATGGTCTACGCCTGGCGCGGCGATGTCGATGAAGCGTTGGATGTGGGCGGCGCTGTGCATGGCGGCGCCAGCTTCGGCCAGACCTTTTGCCCCCCACCAGCGGGCGTGCATGGCAGCCAGCCCTTCGGCCAAGGCAAGACCGTAGGCCAGTGTGGGTGCTTTCTCCAAGGCAAGTACATGGGTCTCTGAAACGTCTTCCAGGAGCAAATGGTAGCGCTGCACTGTTGCTGAGTAGGCGGCGTGATAGCAAGGCACCAGGGGCGCGTCGGCAACATCAACGTAATCGCGAGTGTAGTAGGTGACTTCGGAGTCGTCGAAGGATTCGTCGTCATCGAGGGCGGTGTTGACCAGTTTGAGGAAGAGGCGTTTGGGGCGCTGCCCTTGGGCATCGTCTGAGTAGGTGAGGGTTAAGCTGGCGTTGGCTGACCAGTTGCCGCCGCCGGTTTCGACGGTAACTGCGGTGACGTCGCCGTGGGTGAGCGCGTTGGATTGGGTGAGAACGGCCGTTAACCATCCCACCGTCACCTCATCCACACTCGTAATCACCCACTCATCCGTCATCCTTTCAGCTCCTGCCACTGCGACGGCATTGTACCCCAATCTACCTTGTCTGCCGCTAAAAATTGGGCGAGATCATGGACGGATTGGCGAACGGCCGTTACCACTTCCTCCCCATCCGGCGCATTTTCCTCAGCATACACAGTCTGCGCGGCCAGCACGCCTTTCTTGCGATCCATGTTCATGTCGATGCGGCCAATCAGATCATCGCCATACAGGATGGGCAGGACATAGTAGCCAAACTCTCGCTTGGCGGCCGGCACATAAATCTCAATGCGGAAGCGAAAATCAAACAGTAATTCCGTGCGGTCACGGTCACAGATGAGGTTGTCAAAGGGCGAGAGCAATGTGGTGCGCCCCTGCCAATTTCCCTGCTCAATTTGTTCTAGCAACGGTAGATCGTCTCGGTGGAGATACCACGTATCTGGCAGATTGCCGTCTTTGCCGCGAACGGAAACGGGGATGAGACCCCCCTCTTTGGTAAGCTGCTTGATGGTTTGGGGCAGGTTAGGGTAGCGGTGACGGGTGTAATGCCACTTGACCTGTTTGGGTGTGGCGACGCCGAGCGCACGTACTGCTTTTTGCACGGCAAAACGGCACACTTGCGCGTCATTCCATTCCTCACGAGGCGCCCAATCCGGCAAGAAATCGGCGGTTAAGCCCCACTGGCGCTGTTTGCCCTGCCGCCCCACGATCATGGCATCACCCTTCGTCCACAAGTGGTCGAGGATGCGCGGCACGTAGCGGCCACTGTACCAGGCCGTGTCGGGATCAGGGTTTTCGATGCCATCGCTGATTTCCCGAGAGAAGACGGCTTTGTCACGCGCCAGCCGTGCCAGAATGGTTTGGGTGAGGGCGGGTACATCCACATCACCATTGAGACGGCTGTGGATATACGCTTCAAATCTGGCATCGCTGGCATGGCGCATGTTCCATTGGTGGATGGGATATTCTTCGGTGAGGACAATGGAGGCAGCGTGGGCCCAATACTCAAACAGTGTCTTCTCTTCCCAGAGTAGGCGGTCGAGGTCGGCGCGGTCGTAGTTGCCGAGGCGGCTCCAGGGAATGAGGTAGTGGGGGCGCTCGACCACGCTTATCGGATCGAGTTGTAAGCAGCCTAGATCACGGATGAGATCGAGCATTGATGGAGAAGAACGGCCGTCTAAATGTTGACGGCTAATGGCTAAACGGCGCACGGATTGGAGGGTTAGTTCACGATTCATGCCATAAAGTATAGAACAAAAGGGCTAGAAAACAAAACAAGGAAAACATACGGTTGAAGCCATTTTGTCAGCAGGGATTGATGCTTAAGTCATTGACACAAATCGCGTAGGCAATTCGCAGGAAAGTGCCTGTTATATTTCTCCCTTTCGCAACGATATATTGATTTGATACAAATAAACGGCGATCCAAACGGTTGGCAAACGGCCGTTTCCCTATCGTATACCTATCACAAAGCAAATTTAGGCAATAGAGATTACGCTATAGACAATGACCAACAGAACAATTTACATTTAGTTACGATTAGGGTGTGGGTTGAAAAAGATACAGATAATCAGATGCAATGTCGCGGTAAATTACATATCCCCAGCGGTGAAATTCGCTATTTTGTTGAACCTGCTGCGTCATTCCCCCACTCCTCAGTTCAATGAATAAGATAAGGATCAACCTACGGATCCCTTGATTTAGGAGAAAAATGAAAACAAAATTGTTACATCTTACTATTTTGCTTATTTGTCTGTATTTAGTTGCCTGTGTGCCTGCAAGCGGGGGACAAGCAAGCGGAGCCGTAACGGCCGTTTCGCCCACACAAACAACGATATCGACCCAAACGATAGAACATGCGGGGATTACCTTCACTTACGATCCTGACCTTCTGGGTGACATCACGATTCAGGATGTACCGGCAACAGCAAATGAAGGGTTGTTTGAACAGCTCACGCCTGCCCACACCTGGTTTGGGTTCGCGCCTGAGGGTGTGCAATCGGATGCAAGCAACCAGTGGGTGCTAGACCACGAAGCACAAGTACTCGTCTTTAATCTGCATGATTTTGGCAGTTTTGCCCCGTCGGATGCACGAGGGCGGGAATGGATTGGCAAGTTTCAGCAGATGATGGCTGAACGGCCGTTAACCTTCTACGAAGAAGTCCCGATTCTGCCTCTCCTTAATGCCATGCAAATGTTTCAAGCCCAGGTACAGTGGCTGGATTTTGAAAATGGATTCGGTGTACGCTTTCTCACCGCTTATACGCAGGATACTGTTCCGGTGAGCAACGAGCGACTGGTGTACGTTTTTTATGGGATGACAGATGATGGCCTGCATGGGATAACGGCCGTTTTCCCCCTCGCCGCGGCTGCCCTGCCCGACACCGCCCCAGCCATGACCGAGGCTGAGTACACCGCCTTCAACCAAAACTACGCAGCCGAAATGACGGCCGTTACCGATCAACTTAACGCCCTGGCAAACGACGACTTTAGTTTACCGCTCTCCCAACTGGATGCCCTGGTGCAGTCCATTTACATCGCTGCCACAGAAACCGACTTCCCCATGACCGTCCTAGAACCTCAGCAGCAGCAAATAATGATGGATACAGACATTTTCACCTCACCCACCGGGGATGAGGTGCTGACCAGTCTGGAAGCAGGCGAGGCCGTAGTGGTAAACGCTACCTCTCAGGACGGTCAGCGCAGCCGCATCCTCTGCCCTGATGGCACGACCGGTAACTGTTGGTTAGACACTGAGGCTATCGAGGCCAACGGGATACAGGCAGACCCCGTTTTTTATACGGGCAGTGGCATGCCCGAAATTGATGCGGTGGTGGAAATAACAGTCATCTCCGGCAACAATATTTATGAAGGCCCAGGGGAAACCTATCGCCTGATCGGAGAATTAAAAGCAGGTGAAGTCGTTTCCATTTTTGGCGCAGATGAAACAGAGCAATGGTGGGCCATCGAATGTCCGCGTAATTTGGGGCTAGCCTGTTGGGTGGTGAATGATCCAACCGTTAATGAGCCAACTGGCTTTTTCATGGGCGATGGGTGGCAAGATATTACCAGTGAATGGGTGACTTTTCGGGTGCCGGGTGATTGGCAGTTAACGGCCGTTACACCCGGCATGGGCAGCGTCTTAGCGGATTGGTATCTGGGCATCCCCGGTGTGGAAAATGACCAATCTATTGCCTTCTTTGTCCCACCCTTTGACCAACTAATGCCTGACGATGTCATCAGCGAACAACCCTTTGCCATAGGCGGTCAACCCGGCACCAAATGGGTGCGCGGCGACGAGGGGTACACCTCTTACGACTATTACACAGCAGGCACGGCTGATACCCAAGCCGCCGGGGCAGGCAGCTTCGGCCTGCATGTCACGGTGGCGGAAGCTGATCCCGAATTGGAATCAATGCTCGATATGGTGGCAGCGTCGATACAATTTTTGCCCCCACCAGAAGCTGCGGAAACATCCCTACGCTTTGACCATTATCTGCCCTTTTTCCAGCCAACATATAACACATTGGCGGGGCTTGTTCGTTATGATGCCGGCTGGCAACTGTCGTCTGTGCTTTACCCGCCAGACCTTGATTCTATAGACTCGGATTACGCACCGGCCACCGATCAGATGCTGTCCTGGAATTACACGGGCGGCGAAGGTGTCGGCCCAGGCAATTTATCGACCGGCGCACTGACCCTGACAGATCTTACTCGGCACACGAACGAAGTCGTTGTGCCGGAGAATGTCGTGTCTGCGGGTTGGGCGCCAAACGGGCTGGATTTTGCCTATATTTTGGGAACGCCGACTACCTATGAACTGCACTGGCGCACCGCTAATGGGGACGATAAGCTGTTGGCGGTGGATGTGCCTCATTCGCTGCGGGTTTCGCCAAACGGCCGTTTTGTGGCTTTTACCCGTGAATCCCATTATGGTCTGCTCAATGCCGTGCCTGGCTTATATGTGGTAGACATCGAAACGGGTGAAGAAACTCAGGTTTCCTCGCTGGATCGAGCCGGTTATGGCGGCTCCGGATTGGCCTGGAAACCGCAGTGGTCAATGGACAGCAGTCAATTACTGCTCTACGCCACAGCCGACGATGACCGCGCCCCTGTCCCCCATGAGCAAGGCTATGTATGGGCAGCGGTTGACGGCAGTTTCTCCCACTTTATTCCAGACTCTGTTTTGTTGGCTCAGTTCGACGACCCTTTATCTAGCCCGTCAAACTACCGCTGTTTGGATGTGCCGCTGCTGTTTGTCGCCGACCTGTTGGTTGGCGGCGTAGGGGAATGCCAACCTATGGCTGGTGGTGGGCCGGAAAGCTCCCAACCGGCGATTATCGCGCTAGACAACCAAACAGGAACCGTGAAATCGGCGCAGTTCCTCCCAGATTTAGCGTCTGTAAAATTGTTGGCCTGGGATGTGCCGGGTGAATCCGTTTTACTGCTGCAAGGTGAAGATGTTATCAGCTATCCACTCCCTTAGTCGCTGGCCGTTTTTAAATGAGCAGGTTGGCAAACGGCCAGCCCATTTGCCACTGGGCGACCAGGCTAATTGACCGATTTTGAACCCGTTGCATCCCAGTCAAACTCTGCGCCATTTTCCAGTAATGGGATCAATATGATTTGCACCAAGATTAGCGTATGAGGTTGTCGCGTGAGGGATTGTCGATTTGCAACCATAAGGATGTGCCTCCGAGGATATTTTCAGTATAGGCAGAGAACAATCCAAATCGATCTAGGAAGCCCACCCTGTCAAGAGAATTTTATTCGTGCGCGTCTCTGGGAATCTCGTTTCTCATGCCCATGTGCAGACCGTAAGCATTTTTCACAGCAGAACCGATGGCTGCTTCAATCCAGCGACGATGGCGGCGATCACAGGCATCATTGGCAAACCAGAGACGGTTGACGGGGCGAATAATATTGTCATAGAAACGGCCGTTCATCTCATGCGGTCTAAACAACGGGCCAATGCCACCCGCATACTGGTCTAACGCCCAATCATGCGAGATGCCAAATTCAAACGTATCACGCGCTTCAGGATGGATTTTGCAGAGGTCTTGCAAGGCTTGGGCAATGCGCTGTGCCTCGGTCAACATGCTGTACGCCATACTGTCCTGCCCCCAGGCGTAAGAAGCAATCAATACCCCTTTCTCGTAGCGCTCATCTTGTCCCGCCGGTGTATAAACGACATTGCGCACCGCCAAATCCGTCACCGTCACCCCATGAGAAATCTGGTATTTCGTTTGCCACCACCGTTCGCTAAACTGCATAAAAATTTTGTGGGCACGATCGTAATATACATTGCGAATCGTATACCACTTGTTGGCGTCTAACCCATTGATTTCCATATGACGCAGTAAATTAAAAGGAACCGTCAGCACACATTCATCAGCCGCCACACTTTGGGAATACCCCGTGCTGTCCTTAAAATGAACAATCACGCCCGCCTGCGACTGCTCAATGGCATGAACCTCTGCCCCCAAACGAATGGCCGGCATGAGAGCAGGCGCAAACGCATTGGGCAGGGAATCGGCACCGTCTTCAATGTACAACAAATCGCCAAACACATTTTCATAATAGTGTGAAAACCATTCCAGCAAGGAAAAGTGGAAACGCCCTTCCAGGTTCATGAGCGGCCCCACCATCGCCAGTGCCGCATCGCTCAACTCGCTTTCGCGCAAATAATCAATCAAGGAGTAAGAATCATAGTCGTTGAGCAGCCGTTCCCAGCTGTCATCACCTTGCATCAGATCGATAAGCGGCTGCATAATGCCTTTGAGCAGTTCGTCGGGCAATTTCCCTTTTTCATGAGCAGGCAAGTTGAAATCTACTTTGTCGGGATGGAATTCGCTGCGGCGCAAGCGTGTTTCGTTGACATAAATAAATGTGTCTTCGTCATACATGGGGAACGGTTTTGTCGCCAGTTTGAAGCGTTCTTGAATGAGGTGCTGCGCCAATTTGTGTTGACGCGGAAAACGCATCGCCCCAAATTCACCATACATCTTGCCGGGGAAACCATGATAGGTGAAAACACGCCCACCCAGACGATTTTGCGCTTCTAAAATGGTGACTTGATGACCCGCTTCTTGCAACAACAAACCGGCCGTTAACCCAGCCATGCCCGCGCCGATGATGACGATGTGTTTGGGGGGCTGATTGGTAACAGGCAGACCGTTCTTGAGCACTTCTAAGGTGTCGATGGTTTCCATTTAAGCAATTCTCCTGTTTGGGGTAAGTGTAGGTGGAGAGAGGATAGCATGGGGAAAACGGCCGTGTCAATCTGCTAAAATAGTTCGGGTGCGGTTTAAAGTTGTGTATGAGACTACAAAAGTCTCCTCAAATTTAATGCCAATTAGTATTGGC
>JACSSI010000174.1 GCA_014879345.1 Anaerolineae bacterium
ATTACTTATGATTGGCAAGAAAATGTGGACGATTTCTTGGCCGCACAAGAGCCGGCTGATGCAGCTAATGGCAAGGTGTTATTTACTACTTATGGCTGTTCTGGCTGCCATGGTATTCCTGATGAAGGTACACCAGGAGCCGTTGGCCCTGATTTGGCAAATATCGCTGAAGATGGCGCACTCCGTGTGGAAGGTCAAACTGCCGAACAGTATGTTTATGACTCTATCTTGCACCCGAGTGTGTTTATTACGCCAGAATGCCCAAATGGGCCGTGTACTGGCCCACCAAGTGCGATGCCGGCCACGTTTGCGGCACGTATGGGTGCCAGTCCACAGGATATGGCTGATATTCTGGCCTATTTACTTGGCGAATAGTTAAAGAGATTTGAGTTAGCTTTGGAAAAGGAAAAGCCCGGTTTAGACCGGGCTTTTTTTATGGTTATTGGACTCGTTCGAAAACAGTGTTGTAGCAACTTCAGCCATCAGCATTTTTAGTGCCAACCACTAAAAATGCCAACCACTAACACGGTGATTATGCGCGTTTAGCCGATGAAGACTTGTACACGGGCATCTTCATCATCGACGTTAATCATGATGGGGTCGGCATTGGGGTCGTTGAAGCTTTCTTGTGCGGCGGCAATGGCTGCTGCTGCCATGTCTAAGTTGTCTAGTGCTTCGCCCTGCACGAATTCACGTGCATAATTAATTGCCCAACTCGCCATACTCAGGGGAAGTGGCATGCTGATGGCAATGTTTGCGCCATCTTTTTCTTTTACGCGCACATGTACCCAGGTTGATCTGCGGCTCATGAACATGAGTACGGTTAGGCCCAGAGAAAACAGGAAAAGACTCAGCACAATGAGAAAGCTAAGGGGCAGTCTGCTTTTGCGATTGGTTGAAAGGGCACGCAGCCATAAGGCCAGCAATGTTGTTGTTGCTGATAACAGGACGAATGGGGCGACCCAAAAGCGTCGGTAGCGATCCATGTTTGGGATGTCGCCAGATGATTCAGAAACGGCCGTTATCACCATTTCTTCCCCCTCTTCTTCCATCGCTTCCAGCAGGTCGTTCGCCTGTTCAGCATCAATGGTGCCATTCTGCAACATCGACAATACTTTATCTTGTTCGTCACTCATTTGGGTTTCCTCCTAAAGAAACTAAACGGCCGTTGCGACCGCCGTACACAAAAGCACCAATCCCGCGCACAGCAAATTCAAGCGCAGCATCAGCACTTCCCGATCACTTAGTTTGGTTTGTTCTGTATTGGCTAATAACGGCCGTTTCTCCCCCAACAATCGCAGTCGATCCATGCCCGGATACAAGACAAATTGCACGTAAGCCATAATCAACACCATCCCGATAAACGCGATATGCTTCACCAAAATTGCCCAGGCCCACACGCTATCCACCGCCAAAAAGCCATTGTAATTGGGATCATTTGTCATCTGGAGAAAGCCTGTAAACAGCAGCAGAACCAGGCTCACGTCTGCCCAGGGCAAAAAACGGCGCTGTAGGTCAAACCACTGATTATCAGCCAAAGTGCCCTTGCGTAAGGCTGGCAACGCTACCACAGCCATTAAAGCCATACCGCCCAGCCACACCACAGTCGCCAGCAAATGAATCCAATAGGAAATTGCAAGAATCCAGAAATCCATAAGTATCGAGATTGGAGATTAAAGATTGGCGATATGATAATCTCCAATCTCTAATCTTTATTTTTTCATTTCACTCAACGCCGTATACGCTTCTCTCGGTGTACCATCCGGCAGCACAATTGACCACCACCACTGCTCATTTTCTTCCGGTGTCCAGTCAGCATCCGCCATATAAACCGTTGTCATCACGCCAATCCACGGCCGCCAATTTTCTTGCGCGTACTGGTAGGCTCGTACCAAATAATCCGCTTGTTCTGCTTCTGTCACACCATGCCAGGTATAACTTGGATGCTGATCTTGGTGCAAAATCCAGCCCATTTCCATAATAGCAACCTGCTTCTCGCTGTCGCCATTCGCCACCATAATGGCTCGCATATCTTCCACATGCCTGAAGGCAAACCAACGGCCGTTACCATACTCTCCATGTTCTGCCACTTCTTCAGGAGACATTTCTGGCGGTGCCTTGAAACCGGGCGCATGAACACCCAGCACATCGAAATAATCCGCAGCACCAGCATCATACATACCCTGCAAAAAATCCGTATCCGGCATCGCCTCAGAAGAAGACGTACCCGTCGGTGCTAACCCTGCGGAAATCACAATCGCCTCTGGATCAGCCGCCTTGATGGCTTCATAACACACCTTAAGCAATGCCGTGTAATCCTCAGGATTCGGTGGCTTCTCGCCCCATTCACGATGTAAATTAGGCTCATTCCAAACCTGATAAGCCGCAATACGTCCTTTGTAACGCTCCGCCAGCACTCCGCAAAAATCACCAAAATCCTGATAATCAATCGGCGGCTGATTTGCGGTAACCCGTTCACCAATCTCTTCCAATGCATAAACAGACCAGACTGGTTGGCGGTCAATGCGTACAATCAAATCTAAATCAGCCCGTTCAACAGCATTCACAATTTCGTCGGGACGATACCAATCATACTGACCTTTTTCAGCGCCTTCGATATCACGCCAGGAAAATGTCTGTTTCACCCAGCCAAATCCCATATCATTGGTAAGCGCCAAATCACGTTCCAGCGCATCTAACTGCCACCATTGAGAAATATGCATACCATACATGGGAGAAGCAAATGTTTCTATTACTGACTTCTCGTCCATGAGCGCCGTCGGTAAAGGCGTCGCGGTTGAATCTGTGGGCGGTGATGATGGTTCCGTTCCTGTACAGCTCAATACCACCGTCAGCAATACCAATACACAAAGCCTTGCCAGAATACCCCAGCTTAATAATTTCTTGTTTTTTTGCAGCGTTGTCACCATGGATGCCAGAAGCCCGTGTGCAAATAGGTTCGTCATTCAAGGAACCTGGTTGCGCAAAACAACCAGGTTCCTGGCTAGATTAGGGAGTCTTTTCCATTGAGGAAACAGCACCAAAAGCTGGGCGCGGAATCCCGTTTGCGTCCAAAATGCTGTACGGAACCGGATCATCCGTAGGACCGCCACCCTTATTGCCAAAGTCATAGTTGAACAGGAAGGCTAACCATACATTGCCAGAATCATGCATTTGCTGATACGCCTGCGCAATGTAATCTGCCTGTTCTTGCAAACTGTTATCCTGTGCAAATTCAAAGCCTATCGGGTACGTATCATAATCTTCCACAGTTGCCCAACCGAACTCTGTCACACACAGTTTCTTATTGGGATCAACAGCCTGTACTTTCTGAGCATAGGTGTCAATTGTGGTCTTAAAGCTCCAGGAATGATGAGGGTTATCAAAAGGGCCGCGGAAAACGGCCGTTTGCGCTTTTGGATGGTTCGGTGCTTCTTCGGCCGTTACATCAGGAGGAATATTATACCCATTGTGATGTGCCCCCACACAGTCCGCATAATTCAGCATCCCCGCTGCCAAAGCCCGATCTAGATATTCAAAATCATCCGCCCAACTCACCCAATCACCAGGGCCAGTCGGCGACAAAGCCCCGCTAATCACAATAATATTCGGGTCATGCCGCTTGATAGTTTCATAAGACTGACGCAGAAACTCGACATAATCCTCAGGGCTAATACCATTTGCCGTTGTCCATTCCCGATCCAGATTCTGTTCATTCCAAACCTCAATCGCCTGAATCTGACCCGGATGACGAGTCAAAAGCTCATCCAGAAACGCCGTAAATTGAGCATAATCATCTGGCGGACCATTTTCACTACCTTGCGCACGTGTCCACTTCGGCGCACCCACCACACTCACCATCAGATTAACGCCATTTTTGTTCGCCTCTTCAATCACGCTGTCATAAAAAAACCATTGGTCAGCATCAGCTCCAGGGTGAATAACCGGCCATTTCAACTGCATCTTCACCCAGTCCAAACCAAGTTGCTGGCGCATTGAATGCATCGTCTCGGCAGCATTGCCGACACTGGCATTACCATGAACCTGCGCTCCATAGCCAAAAGCATCAGCCGGCCACGGCACGACTGGCCCCATCGATTCAGCCTCAACCGCAGGTTGCTCTGGCTGCACTTCTGCCACAACCTCGCCACCTGCTGATACAACAGGTGGCGGCAGTGTCGGTTCCGCTGTCGGTTCAACCTGCTCAACAGGTGCCACTTGCACAGGTTCTTCAACCGGCGCATCCGCTTCACCACCGCCACAAGCCGCCAGTAAAGCAACCAATAAAATTAATGAAGAAAACAACAAAAACCGTTTCATATTATCCCTCTTTAACCTGGCAGGTTTGAAAATCTGTCAGATTTATGTTGTGCTTAACTATAAACGAAAAGGCGCATCCTGATCTATCATACCAGAATGCGCCCAAAATCATTCAGTAATCGCACCTCAGCAAATAGATGACTAATCACCGATTACTGAAAACTAACTGTATTTATCGACCCATCACCGAGCCTAATGTACCACATGCCGGACAGCTCCCATCTTTACGAATCATAGCATAACCAGCCTGGGGATCACTACCCCATTGTGTAAAGTCTACATTGAAAACGATAGCCAGCCGTACATTTCCACTGTTGGCTGCAATGCTGACCGCTTCGGCCAACCATTGCGCGTGCTGAGACACTGTTGTGCCGCCCGCCCAACTGAATCGAGAAGGCACACCGCCATAATCTTGACCAGATAAATAACCCAACTCAGTGAAGCAAAGAGGTTTACCTAGCACTGAATAGGTACTGATCATCGGCTGCAGATACCAACTGTAATGTGTGCCGCCAGCAGGATGTCCAGAGGTGGCGGATGGGGAAGTTGCCCCAGCATTGTAATGTACGCCCATGCAATCCATGTAATTTGCGCCGCCAGCGGCTGCCATTCCCGCCAGGAAAGCATTGTCATCACATCCAGTCGCACCGCATCCGCCGCCGAAGTACCCGGTTGGTGCCAATGCACCGCCAATAACCATCACATTGGGATTGGCGGATTTGATGGCGTTATATGCAGGAGCGAGCATCTTGGTGACATAAGCTGCGGGGTCAATTTGACCAGCCGGCCATTCAAAGTCAATATTTTCTTCGTTCCAGACTTCGATGGCATCTGGGCCTAACGCCGCTACACCACCCAAGAATTTCACATACTCATCAAAATTAATACTGGTTGGGTAAGGTGTGCCTGGGATACTCAACAGCACTTTGAAGCCAGAAGCATGGGCATTGTTAATGCGCCCAGCTAAATCACCAGGGTTCCCGCCAGGCCCCCATTTATGCTGGAATTTCACCCAGTTCATACCAGCAGTAGACATCAATTGCGGGTTGGCGAAGCTGTGGGTTTGTCCGCCCAATTCAAAGCCAGCGTTGGTAACAGGGCCAGCAGCGACTGGGGGCGGGGGACCACCGGTAGTGGGCGTGTCACTACCACCAGCAACGGCCGTTGGCTCATCAAGCGCCTCTCCAATGGGGAGTGCTGCAATATTGACACCAGGATCAACCGTCAACAAACTGCCAAAAATCCACGCTTTATCACCACTCGGGATGATAATATTGAGCCAGGTTGAGGCATCATCACGGGCAATCACTTTAACTCTAGTGCCAGCTTGTAAGCCATTGGCAATAATGCCATAGGTCACACCTGGGCCGTAACGGATATTGGAGGCCACATTCACCGTCGCATTGGGATCTGTCAGGGAACCAGCTGGTGGTTCTTCTTCCACAACTTCTTCCACCTCTTCCACAATTTCACCGACTGCAATGGTAACGGCATCCAAAGGCACGACGGTTTCACCCAAAGCAAAGTCAGCTTCGATGGTATAGTCGCCTGCGTTTGCGGAGCCTTCCCAGGCAAAGGTTAACGCTTCGCCAGTCGCGCTGGCTACAACTGCATCATTGCTGTCACGCACAGTCCAGGCAATGGCAGCACTGACAGGGGAGGGTGTGACACCATCGGTCAGGTAACTGTTTAGCGCTTCAGCATACCCTGTGCCATCAGCAACATCACCTAAGCCATTAACTGCTATACCAGCCAGGTTTAAGCCATCTGCCAGATGTGCCCGTTTGGCTAAGGCAGCGGCATTGGCTAACCAGACTTCGTGAAGCTGCCCGTTTTCGTCTGTGTAACTGTATTTATAAGTGAGGCTGTTCCCATCCCATTCTAACGGGCTTGCCGTGCTGGAGAGCGCCACTTCAACGGCCGTTTCCGGTTCAACAGCTTCTGATCCTTGCACAAATTCTAACTTACCGAAGTTAGATAACGCTTCTGTATTCGACAATTCCTGATAGAACTCACCAATACCAGAAACGGCATTGGCGGTAAGCAGCATAATCAACTTTTCTCGGGGAATCTGACGCACCGCCCAGTCCAATAGTTGATCCGCCATGCCATTATCAATATAAGCTTCTGGGTATGCTGGCATTTGCACAAAGATATTCTCAGCAATTTGGCCGAGTGCCGCCCAATCTTGCCCGCCAGTATCCCATGTATCACCCACATGCTCTGGAGTACCTAATGTCAACACCAACTTCATATTTTGCTGTGCCAACATTTCTGCCAGGCTGTTCACAAACTGCGTAAAGGCTTCACGGTCACTGCTGTTTACTTCCTGATAATCCAGATTAACACCGGCATACCCTCCAGAAACCGCAGCAGCAACCAAAGCACCAAGTTGTGCGGCTTGTACATCAGCATTATTAAGCATTGCCGATAACGCTTCCTGGTCAATAATGGTGCTTACATTGGTAGCAGACACATATTGGTCATACGGTCCAGATGGCAGCGGCTGCGGTTCACCCTCAAGCGTGCCATCATCAGCCAACATCAGCCCATTGACGGTTACTTTGGTCAAAAGGGGCAGCAGTTCAGGCACTAATTCCTGTTCAGGGTTTACGACCGTGCCAACTTCAGGATATTCCGGTGCAGCCAAAACGACCAGCGCATACGCCTGCGGCAAAGCCACATCTTTGGGCGATTTGAGAAGCTGCGTAGCAGCATCTATTTGGCTGGGGATAAAACCCCAGGATTCACCATTCCACCCATAAAGGTCGATTGTTTCTGGCGCTGCGCCTGCGGGTATAGTCAGTTCTGCTTGTCCAACTGGGGCAGTCCCTTCATAAGTTACAGGGTAGACATTGCCCTGAACGGCCGTTCCTGCTGGCATAGCCGCGTTTGCATTGGCCTGAATAAATTCTTCCAAGGAGGTGGCACTAACCGATGCCGTGCCAGAACCATCGACCAATGTCAGGGTAATTTCGCCCGGTATAGCAAGAGAACCAACTGCATCCGTCTCATTACCTTCCGTTGTTTCAGCCGTATCATCACCACCAAAACCAAGGCGTTCGCCTAAAGAAATGGGGGGCAAAAACAAACCAACAATAATAAGAAGAGCAACAAGCACAATACCGCCAATAATAAGGCCAGACGGCCGTTTTGAACCGCCGCTGTCCTCTCGTTGTATTTCATTAAGGGTTGGTTCTTCGTTTTCAGGATCCATATTCATATCCTCACTAATCCTCATCTTTGTTCAAATTCTAATTTACTTCCCAAGAAAAAAGCGGCTCACGAAGCCAGCCGCCACGAAATCAATCTATCAGGTCATTTATACTCACAACGGGTGCAATCTGACATTTTTACCAGAGGTGTTGCCGCCAGAAACCAACCACAGCGAGGATACGCGCCATTTGCGTAAAACCTGCTTAAATCTTTGAAAATGCCTTAAAGAGCACCATGAATTTTACAAATAATCAAATGCAAAAATCTTCACAGTGCACCTATAAACGACGAAGATTCTAGCAAAGGGGCGTAGGGTTGACAAACCAGGGAACCCCAAAAAAAGGGTATCGTTGGGTAAACGTTAAGGAATCGGTAAAGAAACTGCTGAAAATAACGACGTTTGCTTGACAGGGTAACGGCCGTTGTTATACTTTTTCACAGAATCCAAAACGCTTCAGCTCAATTCCACAGGAGCCTATTTACAATAAGGAGAAACCCAATGTCCGTAACAGAAATTTTCAGTAGCATGGCAAGCAACTTTAATGCAGAAAAAGCCGGAGACCTCAACGCCAGTGTCGTTTTTGATTTATCCGGAGATGGTGGTGGTTCCTGGACTGTAACCGTAGCCGACGGTAAATGTGATGTCCAAGAAGGCGCGTCCGACAGCCCCACAGCTACCATTAAAATGGCTGCCTCCGATTACGAAGCCATGACCAGCGGCAACTTGAACCCAATGATGGCTTTCATGTCTGGTAAAATCAAAGTGGATGGCGATTTAAATACCGTCATGAAATTCCAGACCTTGTTTGGTATGGGGTAACACTCAGCCACACAGCACACATAAACAAAGCCCGTGTTTGCCACTAGTGTAAACACGGGCTTTTTTATTTTCAGAAACGCGGCACTTTCCTCTGGTCAGGACGTTTCCAAAGTCGATTAAAAGAAAAGGCTTAACTTTGTTAATATGGGATTCACCACAAATC